>DAOVJF010000412.1 GCA_030673355.1 Planctomycetota bacterium
GCTTGACAAAAGGAAAGTACTGTAGTATATCTTTAAATATATAAAGACTTGAGGACACAAAACTTTAGGAGGTTGATGAATGGTTAAGTCAAAATTTCTATATCGTTCAATCTTGGTAATAAGCATTTTAGCAACATGTGCCGCCTCAGGCTGCAAGGGCATTTCCAGCATAGGACACTTATCCGATGCTTGTGCGGCTGCTATTGAGGATATGGTCACGAACGGGTATACAAGCCCTGGTTTTAATGGTCCCGCTGGCAACAATGACTGCACCAGGTGGGGCAGATATTGGATCACATGTATTGGTCCACCAGGTGGCCCCTGTGCGTGTGCTCTGACTAACCCCGGAATGGGTTCCTGTGCACTCTTTGCTGATCCAATAGTTAATAATTGTCTTTCCGCCTGTGGCGGAGGTGTGTTAGCCGCGAATATGGGAACAGGTGGTAATCCCAAAATTCGTGTATGGGGTTCACAATTGTCTGAAGCTGCAGGAATGGGGTTACTGTAATGAGGAAAATAAGGAGAAAAACCGACATGGGCAGATATGCAATCAGGTCTTCATTGGCTAACATTGGGAATTTACTTATAATTATGATGATGTCAGTATGGCTCTCGGGTTGTCAAACAGGGGTCATTGACATTGAGAGGAAGGCTCAGGCGGATACTACTCCTCCCGTGATAATTAATCTTGACTTCCCTGACCCAGGATCCTTCCTGCCTGAAGGGTCGGTTGTAATCACCGGTACTTTAGTGGATCCAGCGGAAGAAGGGTCGGGTTTTAGCCGGGATCGACCAATATGCCTTGATATTGAGGTCTGGGGGGGCTTGCTTGAGTCTACTACCATCCTGCTTGAGCCGGTAAGAACTCAAAGGTTTATTATTAATGATACGTATCCTGAGTATCATGACCCCAGTTTTTTCGATCATGATACTGGCGAGTTTAGGATTGAATTAGGAGATCATCTCAGGCTCAAGCCCGGCGTACTGGTTTTTCATCTTTATGGAGAGGACGCATCCGGGAATGTCTATGGCCCGATCACCGCTAATGTTATTAGCGGCGATATACCGGGAGCTGATCTTGCACAACTCTATGCCGGCCGCCAACAGTATGGAGATAAATTGCTGGCTCTATTGGGTGCATTTAATCGTTGTCTGGCTATTTATGGCTCGGATTATGAGGAGGATATTGCTGTGCTTGGCGAATTTTATAATTTTATACAGAATACTTATGTGGACAGCCCGGGAATGGAAACATGGTCTGATGATATGGATACGCTTGTCAGCAATATCCATCAGATGGATTACCCGGACCCTCTCGTGCAACTCGGTATGGATATAGGAGTAGACACGTACAAAGAATGGTATGAGGATATCGGTATATATATCAACTCTTACCCTTATTATCCATATGATATCACTCAACCGGAAATCGTGGATCTCAGACAAAAAATAGTGGACAGATACACAAATGATGTCTTTATCATAGATTTTGAGCCATTACCACCACCGGCAGAGGGTTTGTCCTGTCATATTGTTATGGAGGCTTGTGATTTACCCCAGCATGAGAACATGATGATGGACATTGCCGATTTTACCATTACATCTGATCCAACTCAGGACCTTTTAATTACAGGTTATATTGGATGGGAAGGGAACAGGGTATATCTTGAACCTGACGATTACGATCCACCAATTAAAGTATTAGTAGTGTTTGTGGACACGGCGGTCGAGGGGACCTTTACTAAATTTTGGTAAGACGGGTGGAATCTGCGGTACATCGAAATCGGTTTCCGGAGTGATGAGGCGAGTCACCGTGAGGAGATGCACCTACAAACCTCCGCTTACGCTCCGGTATGTAGGCGGCACCCGAGTATAATTGAGAAACAGGGACTTGTTGCTTCACCCACAGACACGCCTTCGCTCAGTCTGTGGGCGCCACCCGTCCGGGCTACGGACTGTTTGAATGAGTTAGTCCGGAGACGATATTGCCCCATTTCCCCCCAGAATATCCCCACTCGAATTATGCTAATATTCCCCACGATGCTCGATCCCGATATCGATATAAATTCCGATACGCATGAGGGGCCGCTCGACCGTATCTGGACAGTAAGCCAGGTCACGACGAGAGTGAAAACCATCCTCGAGGGCGATCCCGCTTTAACCGGCATTTCGGTCCGCGGCGAGGTCACAAACCTTTCAACGTCGAAGGCCGGACATGTTTATTTCGGACTTAAGGACGAGAAATCGATACTTAAATGCGTTGCCTTCCGGTCGGACGCGTCGAAGCTGAAAGTTAAGCCAAAGGAAGGCCGGGAGGTTGTCGCGGGGGGGCGGATAAATGTCTGGGACGCGGGCGGCACCTACCAGTTGATTGTTTCCGAGCTTGAGGATGTCGGGAAAGGAGCATTATGGCTTCAATTTGAAGAGACCCGGAGAAAACTCGCGGAGGAGGGGTTGTTCGATGAAGCCCACAAATCGCCGATGCCGCGATTCCCCAGAAAAATCGGGATAGTAACATCAGAGACCGGCGCGGCTATCAGGGATATGATTCGGATCTTTGAAGAACTCGCGGGGTATATCGAATTGATAGTATCACCGTCGCTCGTGCAGGGAGAAACCGCGCCGTCGAGCCTGATCGATGCTGTCAATCTCCTGGTAATGTGGGATGAGGTTGAACGTATGGAGGGAAGGGACGGACTGGACGTGATAATTATCGGACGCGGCGGAGGGAGTTTTGAGGACCTGGCCTGCTTTAACGATGAGGCCCTGGTGCGAAGGATTTACGGGATCGAAATTCCGGTAATCAGCGCTGTGGGTCATGAAGTAGACTTTACGATCATAGATTTCGTATCCGATCTCAGGGCAGCGACTCCAACGCAGGCCGCGCAACTCGCGGCCCCATCGTCGGAAGAACTCATGGGGGGAATTTCTGATATGCTTGTGGAATTCAGGCAGGCGACCGATATGAAAATTGAAACATACCGTATAAGTTTATTGAATATTTTATCGCGCACGGTATTCAGGCGGCCGGTGGACAGGATCAACAATCTCAGGCAGAGCATGGATCTGATTACCGGCAGGTGTTCAAGGGCGATGGTGGGGAGATTGAAAGTTCTTCGGCACCGGTTTGGATCGATGGTCAGCCGCGTGGACGCTCTCGATCCGCAGGCAATCCTGGCGAGAGGTTATTCACTGGCGTTCGAAGGAGAA
>DAOVJF010000468.1 GCA_030673355.1 Planctomycetota bacterium
CGAACGATCCCTTTCGCCTGTTTTGCATCCTCCATCTGGTCGACAATGACAGCGGTATGCCCAAGATCAATGAGCTTCTTGATGTAGGCCATGACCGAATGATGCGGCACTCCGGCCATAGGAATCGCATCGGGGCCTTTATCCCTCGATGTGAGGACAATATCGAGGACCGATGAGGCCTTAACCGCATCATCGCCGAAAAGCTCGTAGAAATCCCCGAGGCGCATGAAAACGAAGGCATCGGGATATTTTACCTTCACCTTCAAATACTGGCGCATTACCGGGGTATCTCTTCCGGATGATTTTCTCTGCCCTAAAGGAACCATTCCGGGTGGGATTATAGCATGTCCCCAGGCACGATCAGGTTTGCCTTTATCCAGCTCGATGGTTGCGGTAAAATGAACCCTGGAAGCGGGTTGATTATCATATATATTGATCGGAAATATGGGCGGATATTGGTTAATATTCTTATAAATAGTACGAAAATGTAATCAGGCATACTTTTGTATAATGTAACTTTATGGTAGAATTTAAATAGACGGTGTAAGGATAGATTCCGTTTGGTGTTGACAGAGATGGTACGCAAGGTCAAGACAATAAAATTATGTGTGAATTGCAAGCACCTAATTGTACTCGGTGAGGGCCAGGAAATCGAGGGTCTTGCGGATACACAATACCTGGAAACCTCATGCGATGTTTTTAACACATCCGTCAGGGAGCTCTACCAGTTTCCTTGCGAACAGGGTCCGCTGATCCTGGATAAGGAGAAATTCAGAAGCACCGATTGCCCGTTCTGGGAAGCCTGGGATCTCAGCCAGAAGGTGATCGTTGAAAAGGACAAGGCTGCCGAAGAAAAAATCGACAAAACGAAAAGCAATTTAAAATAAATATCAACCTGTAATTGATTAAGAATGGGACCTTCCAGGAGGAGGGTCTTTTTTTTGTATCTGTGCACTCCCTGACGGTCGTGCCTCTGAAAATGTGGTTTAAGATCACAGCAATGCAGAAATTGATTAATTATTAGAAAATTGGTATCATATCTCACTATATTCGTATTGCTATGGAGTAATTCGGGGGCATCTAAGGTAAAATATCAATTCGGTAATCCGGAGGCAAGGTTAATGAGTTTTCCAATGCGTAAATATTTTAACTACTCGGTAATTTTATGTGTCATGCTGATGCTGGTCGGATGTTCATCGGGAAGTACCAATTCAGTTCCCACAATACCAGGGCAGGATCAGCAGCAATCGGAATCCACGTCGGGTGATTCTACACCGGAACTCACAAGTGGAAATCCTGAACAGGAAGCCGACCGGACAGTATCGGGCCATATTGTCCTTGGTTATAACACGGTCTATGTGGACGCTTCAGATCCGGACGAGCCGGTAGCTGAAATGGTTCCGGTGCGGCTGGGTTCGCTGCATCTCAACATTCTAAAACTCCTGGAAGTAGGGCCCTGCACGAACTGTTTCAAAATCGTCGGCTTAAACTTTCCGGAACCGGGTGTACTTGATATCGGGTTTGAGATCACTCACCCGTTCGCCGATCCGACATTCACGGTGTTCGATTGCCGCGGCATCATGATGTTTAACGGTGCTCACGATTTCCCTGAACTTGGATTGACAATGTCTGAATCGGCAATGGGCGATGGGGAGCTGATCAATGCCGAGGGATTCTCGTCGCTTTACAACGGAACGACACTCGGTCTTGGTGGCGACCTGATGACGTATTTTCAGGGTAACCTTGCAACCGCCACGGTCCCGGACTCAATTGTGAACGGATATCTCAGGCACAATACAGATGATCCTTCAAACACAAGGAACGCTCTTTATGAAAGTGATGCTGTAACGAGAGTTTACAGCATTAGACTCCCGACCCCTGAATTCGTGTTTGGGTACGCGGTCGATGCAAACTGGGCGATGCCGATAAATCAGCCGGTCGAAGATCCAATGACGGATTTCGGTGACGATGCCAACTGCCCGGAGCCATGGAAAATTGATGTTTTGGAGTATCCAATCGGGGAGGGATTAACGGATGTTGGAGGTTCTACTGCCTTGACAATCGATATCTTCGACTGGCTCGGAAAGGAAACTCACCATGAACCGGTTCTTGAATGCCCTGAATTATTCCCGGGAACCATAACCGGATCGTGGGTAGAGGATGGTCCGGGATACAGCTCATGGCAGGCAACCCTGTCTAACTCAAACCTTGCGCCCGCAGGTGAATACAGGTGCCTTATACGGGTTGAGGATAATGAAAATGAAGGGTCGCCACCGTTTCTCGATCTAAGCGCGTACCAGCTTGTTATGCTTGAGGTTACTGAGCACATAAACCAGCCGCCTGTCGCAGGGGCATCAGCGGATAAAACCGAAGTAGTCGTTGATGAGATTATAAATTTCCTGGATGAATCCACGGATCCTGACGGACCTGAAGATATAATCGAGTGGGAGTGGGATTTTTCATATGTGGAAGGCGATGGGTTCCAGGTTGACAGCACCGACCAGAATCCAACTCATTCATATCCTGTCGAGGGTACTTATGAGGTAAATTTGAGGGTCACTGACACTGAAGATCAGTCTGCTTACCTTGTTGAACCGCTCCAGATACTTGTCACACCACTCAATATGCCCCCGGTGGCTGGAGGATTTGCCGACAAGACGGACGCGGTACCTGAAGAGCCGATTCAATTTACGGACGATTCCACAGATCCTGATGGATTTGAAGATATTATTACATTCGAATGGGATTTTTCTTATGAACCCCTGGAAGGATTCCAGATGGATTCCGAAGAGGAGGATCC
>DAOVJF010000605.1 GCA_030673355.1 Planctomycetota bacterium
AATATCGCCGACCGCCTCTCGCGGTTGTTGGAAAAGTCGTTTTATGTGGGGCAGACTTTCTGGTCGTTACTCAATCCAGCACCAATCCAGGCAGCTCAAGAAGAGAATCGATGATATGGTCGGGACTGAGTTCCCCTTTTGCTTTTTCGGCTTCATTCCTCGATGAGATCCCCGTTGTTACGAGAACCGTTTTTGCCCCGAATGAATTCCCGCAAACGATATCGGTATCAAGCCTGTCACCAATAACCCAAACTGAATCATCGGGTGTACCCGCGTCACTTCCAAGTTCCTCGACAAGATAATTCAGGCTGTGGATTTTTGGTTTTCCGATTACTTCAGCCTTTACATTCGAAGCGGTCTCTACTGCGGTAACCATGGCGCCCGCTCCCGGAAGGACCCTTCCTTTGTCAGCCGGGAACATGGCATCGATGTTTGTAGCGATTAATAGAGCTCCATTGACAAGGATTTCATGTTGGGCGCGAGCGATTTTATAAAACGTGATATCCCGGTCCCAACCGACAACCACGAGTTTGCAAAGGTCTCCTTCTTCGTGGTTACCAGCGTCGAATCCATGTTCGTTTAAAGTTTCGATCAGGCCATTTTTACCAATTACATAGATCCGTGTCCCTGAATGTCCCTGGCTTTTGAGATACCTTGCAGTAGCTTCCCCGCTTGTCATGATCTGGTGTATCAGCGCGCGTATACAGTGGATTTCGAGGTGTTCAGCAATTCTCTCCCTGGTGCGGCCGGCGTTGTTTGTGAGGTATCCGGTTACCACCCCCTGTGCTTCAAGGATATCGATGCATTGAGAGGACTCGGGGATTGTTTCATTTCCACGGTATAAAACGCCGTCCAGATCGAAAATCACTTTTGTCATATGCGTATAATACCAGATGTGTAATGAAAAAGAGTTACGAGTCCTTATCTCCGGTATATCTGTTGATCCTGTCGTGGGGGTTGATTCTCAGCGCCCTTGTGATACGTTCCCGACAGGGACTTGATTTGCCCTTGATTAACATGCTATTTATAGTGATTGGAATCGGCGCTTACTATCTTCCGACCCGTTACGCGGGAAAAGAGTCGGGAGATATACTCAGGCGGAAACTTCTGGGGTTCCTTGTGCTGGCGGGACTACTGATTTTTCTAAGTGAATTAATCAGGCTCCTCTTCCCCGGACTTATTCCCTGGTGATTGGAAGATATTATTAATACATGGAATTTTTTAACCTTACATCCGTCCAGATTATTTGTCAGAGTTCTTCACCCGATTCGCGGTACGAACTCGCCAATATGCCAATAGGCCAGTTTAACTGGTTAATAATTCTTAGCGTTCTTGCACTGCATACAATAATCGCGGTGATAATCACGGAGCTTATGACCCGTACATACTGGCGGTGGTACATCTGGCTTCCACTGGCTCTTGCATTACCGGTAATTGGCCCAATCGGAATTTATTTCTGGCACCTCGGCCTGGCAAGT
>DAOVJF010000465.1 GCA_030673355.1 Planctomycetota bacterium
CAAACCGGCGCAATGGAGCGGGTTGGATAAAGGATTTATTGTCACGTGCTGGGATGCTCTGAATAAAAAGGCCCAGGCAAAACTTGGGGGTAAATCCGGGTGTAGCCTCGAAATGCTGGGAGTCTACAGGAAAATCGATCTCAAGATGGTCCTTAGAAGCGAGTTTGACAGGTCAAAAAGGGAACTCAGGTTGTATTTCAACAGGGACCAGGCCGCATCGGTAAACCGTTCAAAGAATTATGTTATAATTATAGGACTTGAACGTACAGCCGGGAAAATAATCCAGGCAGTCATTCAGATCGATAATTAACCGTTTTATTGGCTAAATTACCTGAAATGGATAGGTTACCCGTATGACCACCGCAGCGGTATTCCTGGGGATGATCGTAATAATTCTCCTGTACATGGGAAGCAGGTTTTTGAGGGACGCCAGGGGTATCAGGAAAGAACTCTCGGATGGCCGCACGCTCAGCGAACTTGATGACATGGTCAGAGAAACCAGGGAAAAACTCCTTGCCGATTACGATTCGATTACCGATGGGCTGGACAACCGTGTCCGGAAACTCGACCGCCTTAACAGTGATGCCGCGACCATGATCTCGCGGCTGGAAGGCGTTCTCGACAGCGAACGGTTGAAAACTCTTGAGGAGCGCGGAATCCTTTTTGCCATCGAGGCCGGCGACAGCCTTGGAAATGAGGTGGCAGATAAAAATTCAAGAATCTCGGATTTACTCAGGGGGGGGGCGTCTGTGGAGGAAGTCGCCAGGATTACAGAAGCCAGTGTCAGGGAAGTTGAGCTTGTAAGGTTGCTTCTTAGACGGAGGGACGAGGCATCGGGAACTTAGTGCATTTTCTTAATCCGCCCCAATTTACTTACTTAGACCAATTCGACTACTAAGACCAATTCGACACTAAACGCGTGGCGTCGACATGCTGAGATCGGGGACATCTCTTTTCGCCCGTCGAAAAGCAGGTGTCCCCATCAATGCTAAATATGTCCAATCAAATTTTTCTTAACGGATTTAATTTTACATCTGCCTCTATTTTGTAAACATCCAAAGGCATTTAATGGATATTAATGAGTATTAAAAACGACCTTTTGGAGGATCGTTCAATGCGTGTTAAATTGATCAGTCCATACATATTCTCTCTTCTACTTGTATTTTTACTCGTTGGATGCAACAGCGACGAGCCTTACGCGAATCCAGTATCCCCGGACGCAATACCGACGATTTGGCATACGGGAACCGTAACCCCGGCCGGAGGAACTTTTGATTTTGCGGATATAGGAATAAATATTATATTCCCTGCAGGGGCTATTCCTCCCGCTGAGACTTTTGCATTTTCGGTCAGAGGGTTCCCGTCCGATATTCCGATGGTTCCGTTGGGGTCGGTCATGATCAGGCTTGGGACATTCGAGATGACCGGCGATGGTACGGTTTTCCTTGAGCCGGTTGCTGTAAGGTTCCTGATTGCTGAAAATCGCGGACAGGGTACAACAAGCAGGGGATACAAGCTGAATGATTCATATTACTGGCAGGAATATGGCAACGCGCCAATTATGGCTGACGGGTTGCATGCATTGCTGACGATCAACGATCCGGGGATTTATGGCGCCTTTGAGGCCGTTGGATTGCGTGTGGAAGCAACTGTCAGCCAGCAGATGGGAACTGTTCCATTATCTGTCGGGCTAAGAGCTGTCGTTACAGGCGGAAACCCGCCGTATAGTGCACTATGGTTCTTTGGTGATGACACTGATCCCGAGAGCGGTATTAACATTTCACACTTGTACGTGAATCCGGGAGATTATGACGCCACCGTGACGGTCACCGACTCGGCAGGCGGTACCGCGATCGACTGGGTGCACATTACATGCTACAGCCAGTCAGGTCCCCCGGCGTTTTAACAAAAAAAATAATATGCAAATTCTGAACCCCGGATTCCCCGGGGTTTTTTAATATCTTGTCACTCTTAATCAATATAAAATTTCCTCCAATGGTTTTAAGTAAGAATTCCCCTTATGTGCCGACTGCATCCTGCGGTCGGACAGCCAGTGCCGTTAGCTTCCAGCTATCGGACAGCCAGTGCCGTTAGCTTCCAGCTATCGGACAGCCAGTGCCGTTAGCTTCCAGCTATCGGACAGCCAGTGCCGACTGCATCCTGCGGTCGGATTTTTAGTGTGAAAATCGCTTCCACATCCTTCGAAAAAACGCGTGGCGTCGACACGCTGAGTGAGACATCTACATCCAGCACGCCTGGAAATTCTCCGCATCGAACGTGCTTGTCGACGTATATTAATGCTAATATGTCAAATCAATTTTTGTGTAACCAAATTGGTCTTAGAACTATGACAAAGTACTCTGTACTTCTCGAATCCTATTCGCCGTTACCCTTTATCGCCTGGGCCGATGAACTGGAGAAGATAATGGGAATGCATCGCCAGGATGTCCTCATGCGTTTAAGGCGCCAGCAGGGGATCGTGTGGGAACATCTCGATCGCGAAACCGCCGACCTGCTTGGCTCACTGCTGATTTCAAATGATTATCCCGCCGGACTTGTTGAGGATTCGGATGTCGTCAACCTCCATATACCTGCGTTATGTAAAAATGCCGATCCTGTCGAAGGCGGTTATGAACTCGAGGATTTATTCAGCGATAAAACCTTTATAGACGCCGATTCGATCGAATTCATGCAGGCGGGCTGGGTTGAGGAAAAAGTCGAAGTGGGGACTGTCAAGTCACCGAGATCGAGGTCCGGCTTGAAATATTCAGCCGATGGTGTTCGCGCGGGCTCCTTCATGTACACCAGAATGGCAA
>DAOVJF010000618.1 GCA_030673355.1 Planctomycetota bacterium
AGTTTTCCAGCTGATTCTACATTAACTACCCCTTATCCCGACTTTCTCTGCGCTTCATCCTTTTCCGCTGCGTCTCTTTCGATTTTTATCGCTTCTTTCCTTCGGCTCGACCTCTTCCATTCGATCCACCTTTCCATCGCCCATCCACCAAGGGACACGAGACCAATACCCAGGAAAAGCAGGAACACCGGACTGAAAATATATGCCGCCGCAATTGAAATCAATCCCAGCACAAGGAGGAACCACCGGCTTTCTAACGGTCCGGCTCTTGCCCCTTCAGTTGACTGAAAAAAACTACCACAGCGTGGGCAGTACACGCTTCCATCCCAGACTGAATTCCCGCATGTCATGCAGGTCAAAGGATTCCCGATAACCTGCGCGCCGCATTGCGGGCAGAACGGTGCGTCCTTAACGAGTTCCCCGGCACAATGCGGGCAGATTCCGGTATCGCGAATTTTCTCTTTCACAGTTACCAGAAGCTTCTCGACAGTAGCGTCCGATAACCCGATACTGTCCGGCTCCGATGACGCGAGCGCGAGGATCTCCGCTGTGTCCGGATCGTTTTTCAGCCTTTTGACCAGAGCCTTGCGTTCGGCAGGATCAAGCCCCGGGTCGAAAAGCCTTCCGAGTTCTTCATCAGTCAGTGGATTCAGGTTGTCGGGGTTCTGTGCGGCGTTCATTTTACCTCCCCCTTAATTCGCCGGCACTCACATCTATAACGTGTGGGAACCCCGAAACCTGACATAAAATAAGAAGATTTTATTAAAGTTTTTGCCATTTTATCGTTTTCCCTCCAATATTCCCCGGAGTTTCTTTCTAAGCCTGGTAAGTCTCTGCTGAACCGCGGTGATGGTCACCCCGAGTATCAGGGCAACCTCGGAATTCTCCAGATCGCTGTACTCAAGCCAGAAAAGCAGCTTTTCCCCGAGGTTCAATTCACCGGATGCTTTCTCAAGAACCAATTTATTGTCCAGCCAGTCGTTTACACGCGATGGGTACTCAATGTTGCGCCAGTAGGACATCCCGGATTCCTCTTCGCGATCGTCCTTCAAGCCCCTGTTGCGTATATAATCAACCACAAGCCTCGAAATTACGACCTTCACCCACCCGTAAAACGAGTCGGCGCCCTTGATCTCCAATGTTCTGAGTATCACGCAGTTCTTCTCGAGGAGTTTTAACGCGAACAGTTGCGCGATATCATTGACATCATCCGGATTTAATCCGACCTGCACGCACTGTCCCCTGATAATCGGCCCGATTCGACGCAGGAACATTCGCCAGGAGGGGTTTTCCCCTGCAATCAGGCAGAATATTAAATCTTCGATTGACTGCTCCCTGAGTTCCTGTTCGAGCAAATTATGACTCCACGAGAGTTGATTTCCAGGGTG
>DAOVJF010000532.1 GCA_030673355.1 Planctomycetota bacterium
CGACAGGAATGTCGGCGCACCTGAAATAATTGTTATTTTCTGGTAATGGTATGAGTTGTCATCTCACTAGCCAGTGTAAATATACCTGGAATAACAAGCAGTCCTCAATGGCACCAACTTAAGAAAAATTTGGATGCGTAATCGTAAGTACCCTCACCCTCGGGCTACTAATCCCCCACCCTCTCGAGCGGGGCTTTTTGTTCCGACAGGAGTTTCGCGCCTTCCTCCTCGAAATTTATCTGCAGAAAATAATCGCCCCCGCCCGCAGGCTGTATTTTCACTATCTTCCCTGTCCCGAATTTCACATGCTTCACGTATTGCCCGACCGCGTATTTGCTCGGCTCCCTCGGTGTATCATCTTCAAGGCGTCCTCCCCTTCTATCCACCCTCGCCTTTGCCAGCCCGCCCTGGGCTTCAGCGTATTTATAAGCGCCCGGAAGCACCACCCACTCCTTTCCCTTCTCCGAATATTCACGATCGACTTTTTCCCGGTAATGGTCGGGGACCTCTGTCGATGGCAGAATATCGCCCTTTAACGCCCTCTCGCTCTCCGGATCGTTCGTCTCTATCAGGTTATCCGGAATCTCCGCGAGAAATCGCGACGGCATCGCGCCCCCGGCGAGTGAATTCCTGTTTCGCCAGAACGAACTCGATCTGTTGTACGCTGCCGATAAAAATAATCGATCCATAGCGCGAGTGATGCTCACATACGCCAGGCGCCGTTCCTCTTCCAGTCCTGCCGGATCGTTGTAACTTCTTGAATGCGGCAAAAGGCCATCCTCCAGTCCCGCTACAAACACGATTGGAAATTCCAGCCCTTTAGCGGAATGAGAGGTCAGGCATTTCACACTGACAGCGTCGCGATCGAGATCATCCGCCGACTGGATAAGCGCGACATGTTCGAGAAAAACCGGAAGGCCTTCGGTCGGGTAAGCCTCATCGAATCTCCCGATAGCTCCGAGCAATTCATCTATGTTCTCAAGCCTTGTTTCCGACTCGATCGTGTCCGATTTCTCGAGTTTCCCCTGGTAACCCGACTGGTCGAGTATCATCCCGGCAAGCTCATGAACCGAATATGAATCCTTATCCTCATGGAAATTACGGATCATCTCCGCAAAACGAAGGATGCGATTTCCTGCATAGGTGCCAAGTCGCACCCACAAATCTTCCCGCTCCGGAAGCTCATGGAGCCCGATATTGAATTCCGTCAGTACCTGGATCAATTTCGTAAAGCTCTTCTCCCCAATTCCGCGCGATGGCGTGTTGATGATCCTCTGCATGCTTACCGTATCCCACGGATTCTGCACCAGCTTCAGGTACGCAAGCACATCCTTGACTTCCTTCCGGTCGTAGAATCGAAAACCGCCGATTATCTGATACGGTATCGCGTACTGCGTGAACACTTCCTCAAAAACCCTCGACAATGCATTTGTGCGATACAGCACCGCGAAATCGTTGTAGGTCCGACCCTCGCTTCTCATGTACGTCTCGATATTTTCAGCAATGTCTATCGCTTCCGCTTCATCTGTCCTGGAAAATTTGAATACTGCGGGGTTTCCCTCCCCGCGCTTAGTAAATAATTTCTTGTAATGGCGCTTGGGATTGTTTCTCACCAGCGCATTGGCTGCATCGAGTATGTACGACGTGGAACGGTAATTTTCCTCGAGCTTGATAACTTCCGCGCCGGGAAAATCCTCCTCGAAATTCAGGATGTATTTCGGATCGGCTCCGCGAAACGCGTATATTGACTGGTCATCGTCGCCGACCACGCATATTTTCATGTCCCTCTCGGCAAGTGTCCTCGTGAAAACATACTGCGCCTTGTTGATATCCTGGTACTCATCGACAAGTATATATTTGTAGCGATTTCTCAAACGCTCCAGTGTTTTCGGACTCTCTTCCATCAGGTCGACCGATTTCATGATCAGGTCGTCGAAATCGAGCGACTTGTTATGTTTCAATCCCGCTTCGTATACCTCGTAGGTTTCACCCACAAGTTTCTCGTACGTGTCAAACGCCTGCTCCTGGTAAGTCCTCCAATCAATGAGATTACTTTTCGCTCCCGATATTCGATTATGCACTGCCTTCGGGTCAAAATGCTTAATATCGATCCCGAGACCTTTCATCACTCGCTTAACAAGCACCTTGCTCTCGGTGTCGTCCAGAATCACATACTCCTGCGGTACACCGATTTCCTGTCCC
>DAOVJF010000002.1 GCA_030673355.1 Planctomycetota bacterium
CATTCCAATGAAGAAATGCTCAATGTATTCAGGTGGCCCTTAAGCCCCGAGAAATTATTTAAAAGCCACCAGTTGACCCTGGCGATCCGACCGGTATGTGTTCCCGCAAGCCAACGGGCAAGTACTACACGTTCGAACGGGCTAAGTTCAAGCCATCCGAGTGGACGGCCGTCCAGATCGAAAGCCCTGTACGTACAGACATAGTCGCTCCGGGTGCCGAGGAAAAATGCGCCGGACTCATCTGCCGAGCCATCCATGCCGTTATCCGGGCCCATTACTTCAGGGATGTAACTTTCATCCGGGATGACGACAACAAGGTTTGGAATCCCTTTGGGTCCGATTGGAATCGTACATGACGCAGGCCAGGCACCTGGACGGGTATCCTCAAGAAGCGTAATGCCCCCACGCTTGAAAGCGTTCCTGATTTCATTTTCCAGCGGCTCATCTGCTGTTAATTTCTGTCGCATTTCAACCTCGGGGAGTTTCAATAACGGCAGTGGGCATTCCTTACCATGGTTTCTCAACCTGCGTACAATTTCCCTGCCGAGGTTGAATTTATCCATATCATCGGGAGGGTCACCAACCAGTTCATCGAATAAATCGAAAATCGGATCGATGCTTTTCCCCCTGTAATCCGCCAGGTGCGCAATGAATTCGGTACGCCACATCCTGATGTCATTCATTAACTTGATAAACAGCCGGCCAGCCATTCGGGCATCCTGCAGGGCTCTGTGAGGATCGATGATTTCGATTTTCCACATGCGGGCCAGATTACCAAGCTGAAGTGAAACAGCCTCGGGATTAACAATAGCCGACAGGTGGAGGGTGCACAGCATTGGATTTTCGATCGGGTCATGGCCTTGTTCACCGAGGTGGTGTTGAATGAATTTTCTATCGAACGGTGCGTTGTGTGAGATGAGCAGATCATCCCCGATGAACTCCACGAAATCCTTGAGTGCGGATTTGGAATCCCTTGCGCTCTCGAGCATCGACGGCTCGATTCCAGTTAACCTTCGATTCCGTTCGGGAAGTCCGTGCTCGGGTTTTACGAGTGAATGGAAGGTTTCCACCTCATCCTGATCGATAAACCTGACCGCACCGAGTTCGATGATTTCTCCCTCGGCGGGATTCAATCCGGTGGTCTCGATATCGATTGCCACGAACTTGGAAAAATCAGGCCGTGCTCGAACTTCATCCTCAACTTGTGTGGTATCCGGTGTAATTGTGTTTTCGTTTTCAGTCATTAAGTAACTACTTTCTAAGAAACGTCTTCATCATTTGGAATGCCGAATCTTTCGCGCAGAATATGGTTACGAGGGGTGACAAATTTATCATCCGCCCATGTCGGGTCGATCTCAACCATATCACAATCAGGCTGAGATTCGTGCCCTGCGGCGAGAATTGTTCCATCCGGCGCGATAATCCTGCTGCCGGCACGGAATTCAATATCTCCATCGGGGCCTGGATCCACACCAACCCTTCCCGATGTTACAATAAATACCCGATTTTCCATAGCCCGGGTGCGAATTGCAAGCGGGCAGGCGTCCGGAAGCACAAGATTTACCGGATGAGCGATAATCTGGGCTCCGGTTCCAGTTCCTTCTCCCCATGCAATTTTCCCCCAAGGTTCCGGGAAAATCCAGTCGAAACAAACCATCATCCCGATCCTGGCTTGTTTGGTTTCACCGATTGTTGTTACCGGGGAAATATCCAACCCGGGTTTGAAGATGGATTTTTCAAGATTAAAAAGATTATTTTTACGGTATTTCGCAAGTATTCCATCCTGTCCGATCAGCCAGGCTGAGTTGTATAAATTTTTATTTTCATCGTGTTCCAGGAATCCAGCGACTATATGCATCTGGAATTTCCTGCACGCATCCAGCACCATCGCAAATGGTTCGCTCTTTTCACCGGCAATAACAGACAGGAACTCAGCCTCCCCCTTGTCGCGGACCGCGTAGCCGGAGTGAAACAGTTCAGGAAGCACGGCAAGGTCCGCTTCTTGAACTTTCTCGAGAAGCGAGTATGCCTCGGTGAGGTTTTGCTCCGTGCACCCAAGGCCCGGAGATGTCTGAACGAACGCAATTCGCATGGATTTCAGGGTCTTTACCTTAACAAACTATATAGCCTGGCGGGTAAAATTCAAAGTGAAATTTGGAGATCAAACAGCCACAGAACGGCAAAAAATCGGGCGAATAATTTAAATTATATAAAGGTTGTATGCATCTCCAAGTGTAGAAAGCTGAAATAAGACTTGCAGAACAGGGATATACGTGATATAATTCACTATAATCTAGTATTACTCTACATAAGCATTTGTGCTTTCAATACCTGTATTATGTTTGATAACGGCTTTAATGATTAAGTGTAAGGAGTTAATAATGGTAGAACATATAAAAAAGAATCCAAAGAAAAAACCAGGCCAGCGCGGAAACGCAATCCTGTACGTGGCAATTTTAATGCCGGTACTGATTGGTTTCGCCGGGCTTGTAACCGATTATGGACGAGGGGTTTACACTAAGACCCAGTTGCAGCGTGCTGCGGATGCCGGAGCTTTAGCAGGTGCTTCATATATTCCGAACGAAACGGAAGCCCATTACAAGGCTGCGCAACTTGTAGCGGAAAATTATGATAACGTGATTAAGGCGAATTACGTCCGTCAGGGCGATGACTATACAGTTGAGCTTGAGACATCAATTCCAACATTCTTCATGAGGTTCTTCGGTCACTACACTATGGAAGTATATGCTGAGGCGACTGCTATAACCAACGTTCTTGTCGGCGGTCTTACCGATGGGGGGTTTCCTTTCGCCGTAATTAACCCGGACCTGAACAATGATCCGAGCGATGACCTGTCACCGGCTAATTGGGGTCGAAGGTACATCCTTCAATATGGTGAAGATAACGTCATAGTAGGTGACTGGGCTAACGGCTCTGATGGCGTTCCTCACCCAGAGGGTACCGGTCAAGGTTGGCGTGGTGCCCTTGGGCTTAATATGGATGGAACGCTTGGATGGCCTGATCCAGGTTTTAGTGAAACCGGTGCAGATGATATCGCTTATAATTTTATCAACGGCTGGCCCGGAACCATGGAAATCGGCGATAGTATTCCACAAAAACCCGGTAATATGGCATCCCTTGCAAAGGCCATAGGCGAAAGACTCGGAAGTAACCCTTTGCCGTACAGTGAGTTTGACCCTCATCTTGATGGATCTGATCCACGGGTTGTCCTGGTCCCGATCGTTCACATGATCAACCCAAACCGGATGGATACATACACCGTCCAGGATTATAACAACGGTGTACATACTGACAAGACTCGGGTTGTTATAGATGGATTCGCCCCGTTCTTCCTGTTAACCAGCAGGGAACAGGGAGATGTCGATGGTGACGGGAATTCAAATGACCGGGACTGGTGTACGGGAATTTTCCTTCCACCGATAACAATCAATAACTACATCCCCGGTGGTCCCGGTACTCCAGATTTTGGAATGTTCGCGACTCCAAGGTTGTCGAACTGAAACTTCACTTATAACTTGAAAAAATCGAACCCCTTCCAGGAGGGGTTTTTTTTAGAAATTTGGGCCAATCCCTCAGTATAAAAACAAGATAAACCAAAAATCGTCAATACCGCAGTTCTCACTCTTCGTCAATAATCAAATTCATCGTACTATCTTCTGTTACCGGCAGCGTGGGGGGTACATAGTTAAAACTCTGTTGCTGAGGCGCGAGATATCCCTGCCGCGCGACATCCACCCTCGCTTCGTATGCTTCAACAGCGACCACATACAGTACGAAACACAGGACAAGAATTATCAGTTCTTTCATGGTTATCTCTGGCACAATTCAAACTCACCCACTAGTGTCACCCCGACTCCAATCCTCACGGGAACCCGGATTATCAGGCCTCCTGGAAAGCCGCGGACTGTGTCCGCCTGAATTTATCAAGAGCGTACTCAATGAGCCGCTCGCATAATTCGCCGAATTCGATCCCCGCCGCCCTCGCCGCATCGGGAAGAAGGCTCACCTCGGTAAAGCCGGGGATCGTGTTGAATTCAAGAAAATACGGAACCAGATCCTTGTTGAACATAACTTCCCCACGACCGCATCCCGCGATGCCCAGAAGCCTGTATGCCCTGAACGCCATCTCCTCAGCTTCCCTGACCCTTTCCGGATCGATGTTGGGAGGAATAATATGATGGCTCATGCCGGGAGTGTACTTCGCCTCGTAATCGTAAATCCCCTTTTCGCTTGTGATTTCAATGGTCGGAAGGAGAATCGGTTTTCCGTTTCCAATAATACTGACGGTAATCTCGGGACCGGTAAGGTACTCCTCGATCAGTGCTTCCGGGGAAAATTCCAGTGCGGTTGCGATTGCCTTTTCAAGGTTCTTCTCATCGGTAACCCGTGAAAGCCCGACAGAACTTCCAGCCTGTGTAGGTTTAACGATGAACGGTAATTCAATGTCAAGGTTACTAAGTTCCGATAACGCCCTCGGAAGTTCATTAACATCCGATATCACAGTGCCGCCGGGCATTCGGATACCATGCCCGGTAAGAAGTTCGCGGGTTACAGCCTTATCGATACAAAGCGCGCTTGCGAGAACCCCGCTTCCGGTGTATGGAAGCCCGAGGATTTCGAGCATCCCCTGCACGGTGCCGTCTTCGCCGGGACGTCCGTGAAGCGCGATGAAAACCACATCGGGCCGGGTTCGGTTCAGAAGATCATAAGAGCCGTGATCGAAATCGATTTCATTTACATCGAATCCACGGCTTTTAAGCGCATCGGAGACTGCCTTTCCGGAGATGAGGCTTATTTCTCTCTCGGACGAGGGACCACCCATAAGGACCGCGATTGACCGTATTTTGCTTCCCATAATGGGATTCCCGTTCACCATTTAACCTGTCTGGACGTGGTAAAGTTCCTGCTCCTCAGGACAGAGACTCGGGTCCAGTGCGATTGCTTCGGCGACCTTATGAATGTCTCCGGCACCGAGTGTAATAATAATGTCACCAGGGCGGACCTCGGCTTTCAATCTTTGTATCACGTTATCGAGACCGCTCAGCTCGGTGACCTGAACGTTCGGGCTGCACTGGTTCCTGATAGAATCCACCAGCAATCTACTGGTTACATTTTCAATTGGATTTTCACCGGCGGAGTAAATATCGGTAACAATGACCTCATCGGCGTCGTTAAACGAAACGCCGTACTCTTTCTGCATGTAGCTGGATCGGGTATAACGGTGGGGCTGGAACACGGCAATTATCCGCCTGTCGGTGCTGGCACGTGTTCCGGAAAGAATCGCCTTGATTTCAGTCGGGTGATGGGCGTAGTCATCGACAACCATGAACCCGTTGTTCTTGTGGATCTCGAAACGCCTCGAGATTCCCTTGTACTCCTCAAGCCCGGCCTTCAAGCTCTTGAACCCGATTCCCAGCCGTAACGCGGTCGCGCAAGCCGCAAGCGCGTTCAGGACATTGAATTCTCCCGGTGCGCGAAGGGTGATCGCGCCGAGATTCTCATCCTTCCAGATAAGCTCGAATGAGACCGAGAAATCGTTGTTGAAAATATTAATCGCCATGCAGTCGGCGGGATTTTCAATTCCAAATGTGGTCAGCCGCTGAGTGAATATCGGACCGAGTTCCTGGACACCCGGATCATCGGCGGATACTACCCCGAATCCCTTGCTCGGAAGCTTCTCGAGGAACTTGCGGAAACTACTGAACAGCTTTTCCTTGGTTCCGTAGTGGTCCATGTGATCGGGTTCGATATTCGTAATTACCGCGACCTCAGGATTCAGCCTCAGGAAACTTTCATCCGATTCATCGGCTTCCGACACAAAAAAGTCGCCAAGTCCGGTTTTGGCATTTGAATTGTACAATGGAACGATAGCGCCGATATACGCGCTTGGATCCCAGCCGGCGGCCTCGAGAATGTAGGCAAGCATGGCTGAAGTTGTCGATTTGCCGTGAGTGCCGCTGACAGCGATACCCCTCTGGGCGTCCATTAAAATCGCGAGCATTTCGCCGCGATGTACGATAGGTACCGTAAGGGCTTTGGCTGCGAGAATTTCAGGATTATCAGGATGAATGGAGGATGAAACTATAAGACAATCAGAGGTTCCAATATTTTCAGCCATATGGCCGACGTAGATATCGATTCCGAGGTCCCTGAGCTCCTGGATAAGCTGACCGGCCCTGATATCTGATCCGCTTACCCTGTAGCCAAGGGAGATCAGCATTCTGGCGAGGGCGCTCATGCCAATCCCACCGATGCCTACCATATGAAAATGCTCGCATGTTCTCATGGTAGGTTTGGCGACTTCAGTTGTGTGTTCGACATAGAGCATAGTGATCCCGTACAAATCTATGCACCTTTCGTGCCGATTCAAGTATCTTGCCAATTATTGCCTGGTGTCAAATTTTGACTTTTACTCTGGATTTGCTTTATCAATCTATTTCCCTTATGAATACTGGCAATCCGCCCGTTCAAATTTATTTTTAAGGTCCAGCTAATTAAGTAATATTAGAATCTATTAAATCCACGATTTTTTGAACCATCTGAAATGTGTGGGGTTTGAGCCACAGGAAATTGGTCCGGCTATCAAATGTGGCATCCGGGACACGCAGGTTATATATTAAAGAATATTGCGGGAAATAATGGGTATTGCTCTCCAGAGTGGGGATACGCATCACTAAAGCCTATGCCGTGTTGACCAGTAGAGTTTATCCTGATTCAACAAGAAAATAGCAAATTCGAGAGTGTGTGAATATATCTCTTCTATTTCTGAGGAATCAGTATCTTCCTTCAATTCGTTTAGAGCGGGTAACGCATCTCTTCCATTGGGGCCATATTCATTAAATGCCATCATTAACTGCAGTAGAAACATATGATCATCATCTTTGATTGCCTCTATTAAAACCTTAAGCGCGTCAGGATCAGGAGCCATCATTCCTAGATATCGTATTGCCTCAGATCTATAAAAATTATTAGAATCAAGAGCTACCTGGGCAAGTAATTCAACAGAATCAGAATTACCAATAATCGCAACCGCTCTCATAGCACCATTTTTTTTAGTTGAGTTAACATCCAGGACATTTTGTTCAAGCATCTGAAAAATTTCGGTTTGTTTATAACCGAGATCATAAAGTGCACTGAGACTTGCGTTATGTGCAAATCCAAATGGGTTCTTTTGTAGCACATTATTCAGAATGTCAATTACATCCTGATCGCCATCTTCAGCTAATTTTCCCAGGGCATATGCAGCAGCTTCAATTTCACGCGTATCCTGACTATCCAAAACCTTAATGAGCGATTGAATAATCTCATCGTTTTTTATCCCTGTTACTCTTAAAGTATTATATACAGCAATCCTGACCTCAGGATATTCGCTTTCAAGCTCACGCTGGAGTAAATTTGCTACTTCAGGGGAATCAAGCCCGATGATCACGCTTTCCTTGACCACGGGGTCGTCCGAAAGGCCAAATATTTGAATCAAAGGTTCAATGGCTTCGCTTCCGATTTCGCGCAGGATTTGTGCAGGAAAAGCTCCAAACATGCCACGGGAATCCTCAATAATATACGGTACAGCACCACTGCCCATTGAAACTAATGCATCGAATGCAGAGACAATAACTTCTGGGGGGTCTCCGCCATCGAGTATATCCAGAAGTTCAACTGGATTCGATTCCACCTTCTTTTCCGCACCCAGGCAGCCATTGCTTAAAACCATGGATAACGTAGTTAATACAATTAAAACCGCAACTATTATTTTATTCATTATCATTCAGGATACTCCAGTTGTAATAGCGATGGTAGACCATATATTTTGTTTAAAACTCTTTCAGCTTCGTCCGGATCGGGACAGTTCACGAGATATTTTGCATTTACCGTGACTATCATCAATCCGCGATCGGCGGTCGTGAGAAAGTATTTCTTCCATCCCTTCGGCGGTCTGAATCCGAATCTTCCGGCATATTTACTTAACGGCTCCGGAGTGGCATTTATAGAAATTATTTCATTTTTCATGATTCTTTTATACGGCCATGAGAACAGACCGAGGCTGATGTGCATCCGGTCATGCCATGCTTTGAGCCGGATAACGGGTGCGAAAAGCATGAACTGGGCGAAATCAACCGGGATGCCTATAAGAAGACTGTAAAGAAGCATGGGAAGCCCAACCACAATCAATATTAAAATAAAAAGGAGCCAGCCCAGGCTGAAAAGCGCCTGAATAAAGAGATACAGAGAGAAACAACCCATTGCTCCCGCTGACAGAAATGAGAAAACCGAATACAGGCAGCATCCTGATTTGTCAGTGTATTCGTACAGGATTTTAGTTCTACCCAGTCGCATGAAGTCGAAGCATTATAGCAAAAGCAATACTCATTATGGTTCTGCTTGATACTTGAGATCGTGTTACATATAATTATTCACGATGAGTCCATTTCTACGATTTATCAAGCGTATTCTTAAATTCTGTCTCCCGGACTCAGTTCTCCAGGCCGCGAAAAAAAATTACTATTGTAAACTGCTCAAGGGTTACTCAGTTGAGGATGAACCTGATCTCAATGTTTTGCGATACCTTGTTCATCCAGGAGATAACGTCATCGACATCGGTGCGAATATCGGTTTGTATACCAAGGCTTTATCGGAACTTGTGGGAAGTACAGGGCAGGTTTACTCTGTTGAACCGGTCCCGGACACATTCGAAATACTGCAATCCAATGTGACCCGGCTGGCGCTCGGGAACGTTCACCTTGTCATGAGCGCGATTTCCAGTTTCGTGGGCACAGTTACGATGGAAATTCCCGAGTACAATGAAGGCGGCGAAAATTATTACGAGGCGAAAGTGATTGAGAAAGCGGCATCGACGGCTTCAAATCTGGTCGAAGTCGAAACCACTACAATGGATCATCTGTTTTCAGATCCTGATACCCGGTTCTCATTTGTTAAATGTGATGTCGAAGGCCATGAACCATCGGTTCTTGAAGGAGCAGTTGAGTTCCTGAAAAGAGGTGAAACATCCTGGATGATAGAAATCAATGACGATCCAACCGATCCGTCCAGTGTTGGGGCAAAGGTGTTCAGGAGTTTTCTTGAAAATGGATATTCGGCCTGGTGCTACGATAACGAAAAGCTTCAGCAATACAACGAAACACCGTGCGGCGTCAATTTCTTCTTTTTCAGGGAAAATACAGTAAAAGAATTAAGACAGATATATCCTGATTTGATTGGATAGATTCCCCACCCATAATTCTCCAATAATATAGTAAATATTATCATTATATTCTCTTGCTAAGACGATATATTCATGGTATAATAATTTCAGTAATTAGCTGGCCCCTTGATTGGAGGCTTAATTGTGTTTGAATATAAAATCATCAAAATAACCAGGAATCAGCGTGGTCAAGGACTTACAGAGTATGGAATGGTGTTGTCGATCGTTTCCATTGCCGCTGTTGCCACGGTAACTTTTTTCGGGGATATAATTATTGATACGTTCTATTTTTTAATTAATGATGCATTCTCAAGTATTTAATTTGAATTAAAACCAGTTCTCCAGCATATAATCGCGGTCGTTATCGACCGCGATTCTTTTTATAGCCTGGTGGGCCGATATCCTAAAATGACATAAAAATTTCCAACTACCCTGTGCGCCTGACTTCCTTTCTGTTAAAATAAAATTTGACAAAGGAGGCTCTGGTGAATTACGCACTTATTCTTTCCGGTGGTAGTGGAACGAGGCTGTGGCCGCTATCGCGACGGTCGCGACCCAAACATCTGATATCGCTGGCCGGCGGGACACCACTTTTAGAGGAGACTCTGAACCGTCTCGATGAGCTGATCGAACCGGAACAAAGGTTTCTGATCACTATCCCGGAACAGGCTCCGGTGGTGCGCGATATCGCACGTGGACGTGCTACAGGAATAATTATCGAGCCAATGGGCAGGAACAATCTTTTCCCAATGTCCATTTGCACGAGGATGCTTGCCGACCGTGATCCGGATGCAATAATCGCGTTTCTCCCGGCGGACCATCATATTCATGAACCGGAGAAACTTCGGAGCGCATTAAAACTGGCTTTTGATGTTGCACGCGACGGTTATATCATCACGCTCGGTATCCCGACACGTCACCCGGAACCTAACTATGGCCACGTGCGGAAAGCTGACAAGATTCCCGAGTACAAGGGCAATGATTTCGAAGTCTTCAGGGTCGATAAATTTCAGGAAAAGCCGGGCCTCGATATTGCTGAGAAGTATCACGGTGACGAGGGTGTTTACTGGAACAGCGGGATATTTATTTTCTCGGCTGTAACAATGCTCGACCTTATTTCAAGGGCCCAGCCGTACCTGCACGATATTATCTCCGGGCTTTCCCAGGTGCTTAACAGGAAGGAACTCACGCTTGAAAACCCTGTCTGTGACTGGGAGGCGATCGATGAGGTCCATCAAGCCTACCTGAACCTGCCATCAAAACTCCAAACGAGTATCGACTATGCATTAATGGAGAAAGCCGATAAAGTCGCGACAATTCCCGTTGAAATGGGCTGGGACGATCTCGGTGGTTTCACCGCACTGGCCGACCTTGTGGAAGCGGACGACGACGGCATACGAATCGCTCCCCGTGCGGATGGCGACGAACCAAGAGTCTTGCATCCCGGATCGAAAAACGTAGCCATCTTTCCAGGGAAGAGGGCGATTGTATGCCTCGACTGTGAGGACCTGATTGTTGTCGATACGCCTGACGCCATATTGATCCTGCCCAGCGAGAGTTCAGCAAAAGTTCGTGGGATCATAGACCAGCTCAGCCAGCACGGCTGGTTGGATTTATTGTAATTATTTAAATTTATTTAATTTATTTTAAAAACGGGGCTATCCTGGCTCGATTTGTCCCGGTAAACCTGATATCTATTAATTTCTTCTAATTTTTGTCGAAATTTATATATGATGCGCTTCAAGCACATTAAAGATATCAATCTGACCATTCCAGCATCGTCACTGATACTTGTACTGACTTTCTTTATAGTCACGACGTCACTGACATGTGGCGGTGGCAACGCGGTCATTCCCGATGATGATCCGGACAACGTGCATGACCCGCTGCGTCCGACAATCGAGAGCTTCACCGCTCAACGGGATGGTTCAGAGGTCACGAACAATATCGTTTACTCCACCGAGGAAATCACCTTCACCGTCCAGGCCACAAGTCAAGCGTGGCCCGAAAGCTGCGGCCTTACAGAGGGTGATACGGTAACCGGGAATCTGATATACACGTTTCAGTCAACACCGCCGGAAGGGATCGACCAGCCTGGACTTATCAGCCAGTCTCCGAACCCATCGAATGTCGCGACATGGCGTGTGCCGGAACTTGCCGGACTCGATCCGGGTGAAGGTTTGCTATACACACTCGGGGTGACGGTTTTCGATGAATGCCTGGCGAAAACCGGTTCCAAGACATTGACCTTCCGCGCATTTGCCAACCAGGGACCACCGGTAATATCTGCGGCCACGGTAAAAACCGAAATAAATTCCGGTTCACCGGTTACAGAATCAGTGGACCAGAACGGCTATTTTGAAGTCGAGCGCGGGGATGAATGCGAAATCGCAATTACCGCTGAAAAGCGGACATCCGACTCTATCTGCAGAAACCACGGGGTGCCGGTGGGGAATGAATTGAAATACATATGGTCGAGCACTTACGAGGGAATCAACCTTACGCATTCTGACGATCCCTTCAACGCACCGTCTGCCAACTTTGACATACCCATAACAATCGGAGTGAGCGCGACTTTCAGAATTGACTGCATTGTTACCGATGAATGTGTGGGCCTTGAAACTACACAGTCATTCGATTTCCTGATAATCGGAAAACCTGAAATTACCAGCATCGGCGGTACCGCGAATGGCGAATTGCTGACCTATGACCCATATTTCGATCATTATATCGTTCTTCCGGGTGATGAAATTATTTTAGGGGCAACTGGGATTGTGCAGGATTCCAGCCTTTGCATCGTGAAGGGAATAAGCCCTGACATTGAATGGCTGTGGCAGGAAACGACAGGCTTCACACCCGAGATATCGCCAGAATTTGAACCGTTCCCTGAGAATAACGGTAAAAGCGAAATCGAATTTGTAGCACCCGCGGCTGATAATGGAACAAGATATTCATTCCTGTGTACAGTCACCGACCAGTGCAACGGCCTGACCGACCAGGAATCCCGCGATTTCCTGGTAATCGTCCATCCCCAGGTGGAGTTGACATCCGTACTGATTTGGACAAGCGAGATTACGCCGTCACCGGTCTACGGCCGGTATGAGATTTCACCGGGCAACAAGGTAACCGTAAACCTTACCGGTACTGCTGAATCGTCAACCAATTTCTGCGAAGCCCGAGGTATAAGCCAGTCACCGCCATTGATGTACGCGTGGAACGATTTAGGCGATCTTGTGGTGCTTAATTACGATCCAACCCCCTCGACAGCAGCCACCGACCTTGTTTTTGTTGTACCAGAAGTGTCGTTTCCGTTCAACCTCAACATGACCTGCGTGGTGAAAGATCTCTGCAACGAGCTTGAATCAGATATTACCGTCAAGTTTCGAATTGTCATACCTTAATGATTTATTTGAGGAGCTTAGCGGTATTTTTTTAATAATGCGGAGATGAAGCTCCGCGTTCATTATTAAATTCATTCCTCAACCCCATTTACGCTTCCTGATTTTCCTGTTATATAGTTAATATAAATTAATAGGGTTAAAGCCGGACATAACGCATAAACCGGCTAAGACATTAATGTGTAGAGCCAAATGAGCTCTAAATCCTTGCGTCCCAGCACAAATGCCAAGCACTGGACTTCAAAAAATCTCCAGATATGTAACCTGGCTCGAGCTCGCGATCGGCTTTGTGCTTATTGTCTATTCGATCTACCTCCTGCCTATCGAGGAGTACTGGGTCACAATGCTGGTGCTGATTGTCGCCAGCGCGTTTTCATACCACATAAAAGTCGAATTCCAGTTCGCGCGAATAAGCCAGGCGTACAGTGTTAACTTCCTTGCGGTGCTGGCGCTGGGACCTTTAACCGGTGGTCTTATTGCGGCTGTAGGTGTGACGCTTGGCGATGGTATTTTCCGCCGTAAAAGGTTTAATGCAGTCCTGGTCAACGCTTCAGTCCAGTTTATCACTACTTGTCTTGCAGGATTGATTTATTTCAGCCTTGGTGGAATCGGTGGAATTGGCGATTCAGCACGAGTGGAAGCGTTTCTCGGGCAGCCGAACACGAGCATGTTTGTCCCGCTATTAGGTGCTGCGTTAATCCATACCTTCGTCAATATCAGCCTCCTGATTCCGGCGGTGATAGCGGAAAGAAGGATTATCCAGCAGTCGGTCCTTATGAAATTAATCCGCTGGGACCTTATAAGCACGTTGGTTTTCACACCATTGAGCTTTTATATTTTCCTGATCTATTACAACACACTTGGGATCAGGCTCATCCCGCCCCTGATTTTTCTTCTCGTGATATGGGTACTGGTACAGCGTACGCTCGATCTGAACCTAGCGAAGTCAAAAATCGATTTGACTGTCGATCGTCTTCAGAAAATTACCCAGATATCCAAGGCAATCAATGCCGCCGGACTTGACCCGGAAGAAATCCTCGATATTGTCCTCGTGAACGGGATGATGGTGTGCGGAGCGCCGGCAGCCGTGATCAAATTGTTTGAACCGGGCTCACAGCGTGGCGAATTCGCAGAACTCATCCGGCCGAGTTCTGAAAACTGGAAACGTTACTTTGGGTCCGATTCATTCCAGACCATTGTGGACTACGTAAAAAAAACCGGGTCGAGCCTGTTAATCGATGAATTCCGCGTGGATAACCTCGGGCCGTGGTTTACACCATCGCTTATCGATAAATACAACCTTAAATCGTTCCTGGCATTTCCGATCCTTCGCGAGGACAATGTGGAAGGCCTGCTCTTTTTCTACGGCGACCAGGGCAATATGTTCTCAAGAACCCATATCGAGACACTGGAATATCTCTCCGGCGAGATCGCGATAGCAATCCGTAACGCGCGAATTCACCATGAGATAATGCTCCAGAACGAACGAAAGAACGAGGAGATCCGCCTTGCGGAAAAAGTCCAGCAGCATGTTCTTCCCAAAAGTTATGAAATGGAAAACGTCAGGATAAGGGGATTGATTCATCCGGCACGGCAGTTGTCCGGAGATTATTTCGATATCGTTGAACTGAGCGGCAGCCGTATCGGGATCGCGATGGGGGATGTCAGCGGGAAAGGGGTCCCGGCAAGTCTCACGATGATGGCGATAATCAACTCGGTTCGCGTTCTCGCCCACAAGGTAAGGCGTCCGAATGAAATGCTGAAGCTCCTGAATGAAAGCCTGTATGAGAGGGACTCGGGGCTGGAGGATTTCTTCCAGTATTCCACCGGGTTCTATTCGATCCTCGATCCGAAAACCCACAGGATGACATATTCGATCGCGGGAAGTGAAAAACCCCTCTGGTGGCATCATGACCAGGAATTTCTCTCACAGCTTGCGGGCGAAGGCCTTCCCCTGGGGATGTTCGAGGGCACGAAGTATTCGGTAGAAAAAATCCAGCTTAAACAGAATGATAAAATCGTGTTTTTTACGGATGGGATCACCGATGCGATGAACCCGGACGGCAGGCGTTACGGAAGGAAAACATTTAGCGATTCCGTGGAGAGGAATTGCCTTAAGGGGAAAACGCCTCTCATTGATGCACTGCTCAAGGATGTTGTGGATTTCCAGCAGGGTGCTGAGCCGTTCGATGACATCGCGATCATGATAATTGAGATCACCGGTCCACCGTTGGATGAGCAGCAGGGAAAAACGGAAGCGGGTTCTGAAACCCCGGAAATTAAAACAGAAGGGAAAGACAGCCAACCCCCGTTGTTTGGAGAGGAGTAGAGTAGGTCTAAGAATTCCGCTTAGATGGTACGGATATGCTATCGCGAACAGTTTATTCCCCTACCACTCACCAACACATTTCACAGCAAATTCAAGAATCCTCGACCAGATTTCCTCGGGTGCCATTTCCGACTGCTCCCAGTGACCCTCGTGGTCCAAACCCTCGACTATCACAAGTTCAGCCTCGACACCAGCCTCGACAAGCGTTTCGTATAATTCCTCCGACTGCCATTGCGGAATGATGATATCCACTGTTCCATGCACAATAAAAACCGGGGGGTCTCCCAGGTCAATATATGTCAAGGGCGATGCTTCCAGTGCTCCCGGTAATGGTTCATTAATTCTTTCGAGATTCGGGTCGGCTCCAAGCAGCATGTTGACAAGTTCCCTGATAGGAGGCAGCAGGCCATCGAGCCTGGTGAGATCGGCTGGACCCGCCATATCAAAAACGCATCTGACACCATAGGAATTATCCAATTCAGTCCTGTTACCACCGGTGGGAATTTCATCCGGATCCATGTTTAAAGTCGCGGCGGTCAGAAGCGAAAGGTGCCCTCCCGCCGAAGTACCCCACAGCACAATACGGTCAGGATCGCCGCCGTACTCACTGGCATGTTCTATAGTCCATTTCAATGCCGCGCGACAGTCATCGAGCTGGGCGGGAAAAATATGATCCGGCGCCAGCCGGTAATTAATCGCGATCGATAACCAGCCGATTTCCGAAAACGATTTTAGTAATTCGAGCTCCTCCGATTTGTCGCCCTCCGACCATCCACCGCCGTGAATGTCGAGCAGCACAGGGGTGGGTCGGTCGATGCCGTGCCCGAACTTCGGTTCGATCAGGTCGAGTTTGAGATCGATGCCGTTGTGAGTTGCATAAGTGATGTTCCGGTGGTAGCCCAGGACTCGAGTTTCCCGGTACCAGGTCAGGACGGACATAATCACCAGCACAATAAGCAGGCAGATGAGAACGAGCACAGGACCCTTGTTAATGACAGGATTTTTAATACCGGTACGAGGAGGATCGCCCTCCGGCTTTATTAATGTCTCGCTGGTTTCATCCACACCATCTAATATACCGGAGAATTACTCCCGGTTTCAAAGATGTTTTAGAATCAATGCTTGCCCTGTGCACAAAAACTCGCTAAACTCACTGTTACAATGCGTGCTGCGGTCTATTATAAAAATGATGATATACGTATCGAAGATGTCCCCGTTCCGGAAATCGGCCATGGCGAGATGCTTCTCAAGGTCATGACGACAGGGATCTGCGGATCGGATGTCCATGAATTCTATCGCGCCAAACATGCTCCTGTGATTCTCGGTCATGAACTTGCGGGGATTATCGAAGAAACAGGGGAAGGGGTCGAGGATTTCAAACCGGGCGACCGGATAACATGTTTTCACCACGTGCCGTGCGGGGCATGTCCGCGATGCGTTAACGGCCACGAAACCGCCTGCGACACTTTCAAAAAAGTCCATTTTTATCCCGGTGGATTTTCGGAGTACGTGAGAATCCATCCGCTGCAGGTACGTCTGGGCGCGATGAAACTTCCCGAAGATATGTCTTTCGAGGTCGGCGCGTTCGCTGAACCGGTGGGATGTGTGTACCGTGGACAACGACTTGCCGGGATGGCGGCGGGCAAAAAAATATTAATAATAGGGTCGGGAATCGCCGGTGTAATTCATATCAAGCTCGCGAAATTATGGGGGGCCAGCCTGGTGGTCGCGACCGACATTCACCAGTTTCGAAAAATGAAAGGCCTTGAGTTCGGCGCGGATTCGGTATTCGATGCGTCCGCGGATGTCCCAAGGCTGTTCCGTGATATGAACGACGGCTGGGGTGCGGATATTGTAATTCTCAACGCGATGGCGCCGTCCGCGATCCGGCAGGCGATGGATACGGTCGAAAAGGGCGGTACGATACTGATATTCGGCCTTGGCGCGCCCGGCCAGACAATGGATATCCCGCTCGGGGAATTCCTGGCCGGGGAGATTTCGGTTGTTACATCGTACTCCGGCGGTCCGGTTGATTCGCATCGGGGCTTCGAGTTGATAAAATCGGGCCGGATCGATGTGGGTAAAATGATCACTCATCGATTTCCGCTTGAAAAAATCCAGGAAGGATTCCAGTTAACGGCAGCAGCGGGAGAATCATTGAAGGTGATGTTATTCCCGCACGAGATGCCGGAGACTGATGAATAAAATCAAAGCAAGTATTAATTTTCATGTGGAGGACAACAAATGGATTGGGGACTGAAAAACAGACTTTCAAGAATAATTCAACCCGACGGACGGGTGCTGATGTTCGCGGTCGATCATGGCTATTTCCTTGGACCGGTCAGAGGTCTCGAGGATCCGAAAAAATCCCTCGAACCGCTGATCCCGTACGCGGACGCCCTCATGCTTACGCGGGGTCTCCTCAGAAACTGCATTCCACCGGAAACGAATACCCCGATTGTTCTGAGAGTATCCGGCGCGACATCGATCGAGCGCGACAACCTTCCGGACGAGGGTTTGACCGTCAGCCTCGAGGACGCTGTCAGGTTGAATGTCTCGGCAATTACATTGTCGATTTTTGTCGGGACCGAACATGAACGCCAGACTCTTGAAGCTTTATCCGAGCTTGTCGATTTCGGTGAGGAGTACGGCATCCCGGTACTCGCGGTCACCGCGGTCGGACGGGATATCGGCCAGAAAGACGCGCGGTATCTCGGACTCGCCTGCAGGATCGCGGCTGAGCAGGGAGCGCATTTTGTCAAGACCTACTATTGTGACGATTTCGAGAAGGTTACGGGCTCGGCGATGGTGCCGATAGTAATTGCCGGAGGGAAGAAAATTGAGAGCGAGATCGATGTGTTCCAGCTCGCGCATGACGCCATCCAGCAAGGGGCGGTCGGGTGCGACTTCGGGCGTAACATTTTCCAGAACCCGAAACCTGAAGCGATGATACGCGCGTTACGGTCTGTAGTTCATGACAACAAGACCCCGAAAGAAGCGCTTGAGATGTATAATGAATTGTCCAAAGTAACGGCATAGGAATAAACTGAGAAAAATACTATATAATTGTGAGTCCTTCCAAATAGGAGGCTCAATATGAGTATGAAAATTAAACGTCTTGAGATTGAAGGCTACAAATCCCTTAAGCATGTCGTTTGGGAACCAGGCGATTTGAATGTGTTGATCGGCCCGAATGGGAGTGGGAAGTCGAATTTATTAAGGCTTTTGGAGATGTTGTCTGCGAGTGCCAGTGGAAAACTAGATCAATTCATTTCAAATGAAGGTGGTATAGTTCCTTTATTATGGGACACGAAAGCAAAAAAAATCAGTGTAAAATATAATTTCACCTCTACTATTATTAACCAATCTGATGGACCTTTAGAGTTCTTATATGAATTAGAATTAGTGCCAAAACCTCAATGGAATCGGTATAGTATTGAAAGTGAACTAATCGAGCAGAATAGGGGGAGTAAGGGCGAGTTCGATCTTGATACAATTCTATTGAAAGTTGCTAAGGATAAAATAAATTATTGTAATAACGAGGGAAAGGTTAATAAAAGTCAGTTAATGACCGGTAGTGAAACTGCATTAGGTCAAATTCACGATAGTTCAAGACTTCATGAAAATTTGTTAAATATAACTGCACTCCTATCAGATTCGACATTTTATTTGAATCCCAATACGGCTTTTGGTACGGAGCTTCGCTTGCCACAAGTTACACGGTACGAGAATAAACTTTTAGGTGATGGGCAAAATCTGGTTAATTATCTTCATACTGTTTATACTGAAAATAAGGATTTAAGAGAGAAAATTGTCACTGGGATGCAAGCTGCGTTTGGTAATGTATTTGAAGAAATCATATTTGCCCCAGCTGCAGAACAATATATCCAAATGAAAATAAAATGGAAGCATTTAACCTGGCAGCAACCGTCAAGTGTTCTTTCAGATGGTATTTTAAAATACTTATTTATACTTGCCTTATTTGCTGATGCTGAAAGCCATTCTCTTATTGCAATAGATGAGCCTGAGATTGGCCTGCATCCAGGATTATTCCCTATCATTGCTGAATACGCTGATGAAGCTTCCGGACATACTCAGGTTGTAATTTCGACTCATTCGCCAGAATTCCTCAATGCTCTACAGGAAGTAAATCCTAAAACCACCGTGACTGTTTTCGACTGGGTCGATGGTGAAACGGAATTAAAAACCCTGTCAGGTGAAAAATTAGATTACTGGCTTAATGAATATAAACTTGGTGAAATGTTTCGTTCAGGTGGACTGGAGGCAATATAGTGAAATTTGTACTGCTTGTGGAAGGCAACACAGAGAGAAGAGTACTTCCTGAATTTTTAAGGCGTTGGTTAAATGAAAAACTCCCTACAAATGTTGGGATTAAAGCTGACAAAGTAGCTGGAATTCAGGATATGAGAACTAAAGCAAGTAAATACATGATGGATCCTAAGTTTGATGATTACATTGCTATTGTTGGCTTGCTGGACCTTTATGGCTTGGAAGGAACTTCAATAGGAAGTAAATCAATCGACGAATTCTACGATTCTGAAATTTCCAGAATTTCGAAGGACTTGGATGAGAATAAATTTCGTATGTTTTTTGCTGTTCACGAACTTGAAGCCTGGTTACTCAGTGATCCAGCAATTCTACCTACAGAAGTAGCTCGAGCTTTACCGTCCAATGTAAATCAACCTGAAACTGTTGATTTTGATGAACCACCAGGAAAACTATTAATTAGGCTATATAGAGAAAAATTAAGAAAAAGAAAATTTAAAAAAACGAGTACAGGAAGCGCCTTATTCGCCAAACTCGATCCACAGCTTGCTCATTCCAAATGTCCCTACCTTGCTAAAATGCTCGATGAAATGCTTGTGTTGGCAAAAGTAGCTCTTGAAAAATAATTCACCCCTCCAATCCCCAGTGCCTATTGATCAACCTCCCATTTCCGGTGGCACCACCTGGTGGCAGATCTCATGCCACAGGATATGTTCAACCACGAAATTCGGTATGTCAGGTGCATCGAGAATCGCATTTACCAGTACTAAAGGGCCATCTGAAGTGTCCCGGTGGGTTCCCGATGTTATCCTTGGCTTCTACGCGGTGTAAAAATAAAATCATCGGCTTGCTTCTATATAAATTGTGGAAGAGTGATACGTTAGATATAATAATAGAGATGGCAAACACGCATGAAATAATGACCGGACGCGCAAGGACGCTCTTAAACGCTCTTGTCGCCATTTATATTGATTCCGGTGAGCCGGTATCCAGCACGGCGATAAGCCATGAACTCGAACGATCGGGCGAGCACGTACCGCCATCGACAATCCGACTCGACCTTTCGCGGCTCGAAAGTGAAGGCTACCTGACAAAGCAGCATGCATCGGGGGGAAGAATTCCCACGAGCAGTGCATACAGCGAGTATGTCAACTCCCTGGATCCCATGAAACTGTTCGGTATCGAAAATGAATTATCGGAGAAAATTGTCAGTGCCGCACGAGCGTTATCAGGCGAACTAAGGCGTCTCCTTGAATATGCCGGTGAGATCCTTGCAGGTGAATCGGGATGCATGGGGTTCGTTACCAGCCCTTCACTCGCGGACGGCAGGATCGCCCGGTTCAAACTCGACCCGCTTGAATCCCAGGTCCTTTTAATCAGGCTGGAGCTGATGTCGGGGCGAAATTACCATCATCTCGTGACGCTATCCATTCCGGTCGATAATTTCAAATTCGGCGCCCTCGCGGAACTACTGACCGAAAGATTGTCGGGACGGAAATTAAATGAAATCAGTGAGGCGGAACTTGTCGCGCTTGTGAATCACGCAGCACAATGGGGACGCGGCTACGATGTGTTTGTTCATCCATTGCACGATTTGATTACCGACGCGCAGCTTGGTGAAGGACCGGTCACTGTCCTTCATGGAGCCGCGGGACTGTTGAAAGCAAGCGGTGAAGACCCCGACACTCTCGCACGGGCGGTTGCGTTCCTGGACGACCGAAAAATGATCGAGAAGGCGATACGGTCGGTCAGTAAACCTGAGGATGTACAGGTGGTTATCGGCGGCTCAGGCGTTATGGATCCGACACTCGACGGTCTCGCGCTGGTCGTGGCGAGTTACCATATCCACGCGCGGGCACGAGGCCGCCTTGGAATCCTGGGACCGCTCAGGATGCCCTACACCCGTCACCTCGCGCTGGTGAAATCCGTATCCGACCTGGTTTCGAGACTGCTGATTTCGAAAGAACTTTCCCCACGATTCGGTTAAGGAGCAGACGCATCCGAATCCCCAGACTATATCACCCGCCGATCGACATGGATGAATCGCTCATTCTCGCCAGGGATAACGTCCATTACCTTACACACGTCCTTAGAGTTAAGAAAGGCCAGGAATTTGAGACCTTCGATGGTAAGGGCATTGTCGATCGCTGGGAAATCACAGGCATGAGCCGGCTTGAAATAAAACTGAAACACATCAAACGGATCAGATTGAAACGGACGAGTCCGGTTAATTTAACGCTGGGAATTAACCCTTTGAAATCAAATAACGAGGAAACCGCCGTACGGATGGCTGCCGCGATGGAGGTTCGGCAGATTCAGCCCGTGATATTCATGCGGACCGATATCCCGTTCGACAGGAAACGACTTGATAAACGTATCGAGCGATGGAAGAAAGTTTGTGTGGGTGAAGTGTCCGCGAGCGGTGGAGGGTTCCTACCGGTGATCCTGAAACCGACAAGGCTTGAGGAATTCCTTGGTACAAAAAAGAAGGGAGTTATTTTCGACGAGGAAGCTCCCCTTATGAAATCCAAACAGGCGATTACTTTCAGGAAAGGCAAAAAATATGTCGCGCTTGTTGGTCCGGAGGGTGGACTTGAACGGGAAGAGGTTGCCCTTGCAAAGAAGAAAGGCCTTGAAGTCGCGAGCCTTGGTCCGTGGGTACTGAAAGCCGAGTTGGCAGGAGCGTTAGTCCCGATGTGGGTGTATACGAGGGTGTGCAAATTCCTATA
>DAOVJF010000442.1 GCA_030673355.1 Planctomycetota bacterium
CCGCATCGACAACATTTACCGCTCCGGAGGTCGAGTCTGAACTCGAGATTGTAATCAGGGTGGTAGTCAATTCCGACAACGATGGTCCGGTGGTTAGGTCTCTGGATGTAATTGTTAAGGACGTTGCTGATCCTCCCGATCCTCCAGTCAATCAACCACCGACGGCTGCGGCGCATGTGGATTACAACGAAATCAGCGCAGGAGATTCTCTTCAATTTTATGACGACTCAACCGACCCGGACGGCGATGACGACATAGTGCTTTGGGAATGGGACTTTTCTTACGATCCGGACGACGGATTTAATATTGAAAGTTCCGAAATGGAGCCCCTGGTTGAATTCCCTGAATTCGGAATTTTCGATGTCCAGCTGTGTGTCACCGATTCAGCCGGGTTATCCGATATGCTTGATGAACCATTGGAATTAACCGTGCTGCACGAGCATCCAGTAGCAACGTACGGTTTCACAATTGGCGGTGACGGCACGGATCATGTAAAGGGCATAAGAACTGACAGTGACGGAAATGTTTATCTTTGCGGATGGGTCTCCTCCTCATCTCTCGATCTTGACCCAGGTGATGTTATCTACGAATTGGATACTACTGAGGAGAATGCGTTTGTATGCAAATATGCGCCATCGGATTTTCACGTAATTGATGCGGAAAATTGGGGGCCTGCCCGCAGACTGGATTCTTTCTCTGGTGATGGTACTGAAACCTTCTTTATCACGGGCTTTATTTACGATCATAACTACAATTATCCATTCAGTCATTTCAATGGGCCATTCATAAGATCTATCACTCCTGACAATTTAAATTTATGGGAAATCCGGAAATACAGTTGGGACTGGTACTCGCCTTTGCTGAATCTGGATACCTGGGAACATCATTATTTCAGCAACATCACCAAAGGTATTGATGGTGCTATTTATTACATATACTGCGCTAACGCATACAATGATTCTACTAGCTGGTCGATAAATAAGATACTAAAAGGCGAAACAGATTATCCAGAACCTGATTTTGATACATTTTTAACGTTTCCATCCAAGATCTGGAGAGGATATTCAATTTGTGCGACTGGCAATGGTATCCTTGTTTTGATTGATGTGGCCGGAGAACCGCTACACCTACTCCATCATTACTCTCTATCAGGAATCCTGGAATGGGAGTTACCAGTTATTCTTAAGAACAGCTTAGATTATCCATCGATCTGTGCCACTGCCCAGGGAAATTACATTGTAGCCAGGATCAACGACAATGCTGTTTCATTAGTTTCTCCTGATGGAGATTTTATCTGGGAACTTTTTTGGGATGCTGAAGTTACTGATATTTATGTATATGATGACGACTCCTTCCTTGTATCAGGCTTCTTTACTGAGACAGTTGATTTTGATCCGGGTCCAGGTGAAGCATTCGAATCAAGCTCGGACAAAAATTCTGGTTACGTCAGTTATTATGATTCGGACGGTAATTTTCAATGGGTTGAAACATGGGGGAATTCAGAATCTTATACTTTAGTTAAAGGAGTATGTGTTGACCATCTGGGAAATATTTATGTATGCGGCGAGTTCGTAGGAAGCATCGACCTTGGTCCTCCCTGGGCAAGTGACATTCATTATTCAAATTGCGGCTACGATGCATTTGTGTTGAAACTGTCGCGAACCCCTCAGCAATCGGTCAATTAAAAAATGAGAAAGCCGATCTCCTCATACTCGAATTCCTCCTGCTCCTCGTCCTTTGGACCTCCATGGGATGCCGGTATTCAATATTCATATGGCGGTAGAGACTTGTTTGTGCTGAAGCTGTCGCAATAGGCTGGTACTCACATCAACCCTACTTCTATACCCAATAATGCGCTAGAATACACCCATGTCGCGGCCCGATAACTGGCGATTTGAGAGAGGGGATATACTTGTCCTCGGTATCCTCCTGCTCCTCGTCCTGTGGACCTTCAGGGGCATCATAGGGGGTTCTCACGAGCCCTTCATGAGTTCATTGCGGGATTTCGAGCCGTGGCGAAGCGAACTCCCATCCGAAGACTGGTCCCGCGCTGAGAGTTTCGCCGACGACCCCACCACGCAGACCTACCCATGGGCAGTCTACGCGCATGAGAATCTCCAGAATGGCGATTTCCCGCTGTGGAACACCCGGATGTTCTCGGGCACCCCGTTCACCGCGAACCGCCTTACCGGGCTTTTCAACCCGCTTGTACTGATACCCGTGTGGCTGCTGCCTCCGATCACAGCACTCACGGTTTTCTATTTCATTCACTACCTGGCTGCGGCATGGTTCATGTATCTCTTCCTGAAATCGCTCGGGATATCTCGTCCGGCAGCGACATTCGGAGCGATCTCGTTCATTTTCATGGGAGCGTACATTCCATGGATGGGTTTCATTGTCGCCGACAAATGCTACATCGTGATGTCGCTGTATTACCTCCATCGCGCGTGCACATTCCGGGATATTAAGGGTATTTTAGGATTCATAATTTCATTTACTTTACTCACGCTGGCAAGTTACCCCCAGATGGTCGTATTCGGAATTTACATATTCGCGGCGTGGGTCCTTTTTGCTTACAAAGGGGGCATTAAACCATCTGTTATGAGATTATCAGCGTTGGCGGCGATGCTTGTACTTGTTTTTCTACTCGGTGGAATGCAGAATCTCCCGACAATTGAATTTTTCAACGAGTCAATTCGCGCCCAGCCGGAATTCGATATCGAACTCCAGTCACTGACCGATCTAGAACAGCACACATCACCCGCCTATCTCCTTGCGATTTTCTTCCCGACACTCTGGGGCGATTACCTTGTCGATCCGGTCAGCCCGCTTCCGGAATATGTGCTCGGGATTTACAACCACACCTACATCGGAATTCTCGCGGCGTTCGGATTTCTTTTCTTCCCGATTGTCTGGCGCAACAGGAGCGTAAAATTTTTCACCATCGCCGCGATTTTCGGGCTCCTTTGCCTC
>DAOVJF010000215.1 GCA_030673355.1 Planctomycetota bacterium
AAATTCGGTGGTTGCCCTCTTTTTAATGACTCTCCTTTTACCAGGATATAATCTCGTTCTGGATCTGGCTAATCCGGGTCTGGGCAGGCCTTTTCCTTTATTGTCATCCCTGGCGGCTTCTTCCATCGCCTGAATTATTTTTTCTGTAATGGTCATGATGATTGGAGTTACCAGTTATATTACTATACACGATGAAAATAGTATCGTGGAGTTTCAATTAATTTTTTGGACCGGGAGGATTTCCAAGCCTGACGTTTTCGTGAATCTTAAATTTAGCGCTTTTTTTTACCTTAATTTTCAATTCATCGAAAACCAACCTTGCTTTCTCCCTTGTAAAACCAATTGCCAGCCCGGAATTAATATCCTTGTTTACCCATCCGATAAGAAGCACTCCCGGATCATAAATTAACGAAACTTTCTCAATTGTGTCCATAGGGATAGAAATTTGGTTCGTCCTGGTTGCCGAAGCCAGCCTGGCCAGGGCTGCCGACGCGAACCCTTCGACAAGTAAGTACATCATGATAAAAACAATCCCGGACAGCGATGTCAATCCCATCCATACCAGCCTGAGCATAACCCAGAACATCACCGCCAGTATTGCGTAAGTAATCCACGACGCTTTAGCAAGACGCCCTTCGGTTTCCTCACCGACACGATACCATACCCCTTCAAGAATATAAGACCGATCGTCACCTTCAGATTCAATCAGCCTGGGGCCAATCCTCTGGAAAAGAAAATTGTACCTTGGTGTACGCAGAACTTCGTTCACCGTGAATCCCCATGCTTCCCATTTCTTAAGATTCATGTCGGGAAAGTGTTTTACATTTACTGTTTTTTCTGTATCTGAATCAATCATGCGATAATCCGGCCCTGATGCGGCAACGGATATCATGCCACGGTTTGAGGCAATCGGGCAAATGTTCAATGGAAAACGTTTGAAATCAATAAGGATTAATGACAAAATTGACCTTTCCGGAATTCTGGAGGATTAAAAATGCGATGGTTGCCGGCTAGTCTTGTTACTGTGCTTTTACTTACATGGATAATCCTTCCGGGAAACGCCCAGATCGAAGGGAGAATAAAAATTATTGCCACCAATCCCGACCTGGTGCCAATTGTGGAGATGCTTGGCGGTGACGATGTTGAAATTATAACGTTGATGCCGCCTGGAACCGATCCGGATGATTTCATACCGTCATCGGAAAGCATCGAGGAGGTCGAATCCTCCGATTTAATTATCCTTACGAACTCCCGGTCTATTCAATATGAAAGAGAAATTCTTGAGTCGTACCGTGAAATAAATTTCATAGATTTGCCGGATTATCAGAACAACGGAGTTATTTTAAAGGCATTCCCCGGATATGAACTGAATCCCTGTGGATACTGGCTCGGGCACGAAAACGCGAAGGCAATAGCGGGAGTGATTGCCGACAGCCTGATTTCAAAAGGGCTGGATAGTGAAATGGTTTCAGAAAGGCTCTCAATATTTAAAAGCGATCTCGATGCAATCACACAAGCTGGAAACAATCTGATTCATTCTCTGGAACGCGAACGTAGTGTCTGGGTAGCGATGGTTCCAGGGGTTGCCTACGTAATCGATAATCTGGGCCTCGAGGTTGGCGATATAGTAAAGAGGCAGGATGGCGAGTTCGCTACCGGGCAGGATTTACAGGATATTACAAATAACCTCTTCGATGTTAATTACGCGGGTATTGTGATTCCAAAAAGCATGAATGATTCCGAAGCCGGGAATATCGCATGGGAAATTGCCACTGAAACCAGTACACCGATCTGTTATGTACGGTTCCTCGATAACGAAAGCGGGGGATCGTTCATTACCCAGGCTGCCTTTAATGCCGGGACGATCTCAATAGCCGCTTCCAGGGGTACTCAATCGGGGCAACCCTCAAACTCACCAACCGGGACCGTAATATGGGCCATGATCGTATTCGCTCTATTAATTTTCATCGTAATGTTGAACACGAGAAACTACCGGTACCCGAGACCCATGGTTATGGAGAAACCTCCAAAGAAGAAGAAAAAGAAATGACCGGCCGGGTATGCGGTAAGATGGGAATCAGGGCGATATATAAAATAATCGGTCAGTTATAACCCAATGCGGTTGAATGGAGTTCATGGCTCTGATAAAATTCGGCAACCGCACAGGTTGAGATGAGATGTAAATGGCAAGCAAGCCAAGGCAGAAAATATTAATTCTTGATTTCGGCGCACAGTATAATCAACTGATTGCGAGGCGTGTGCGCGACTCAAAGGTTTATTCGGAAATTGTTCCATATAATATCGATGCAGCCAAGATCAAAAAGGCAAAACCAAAGGGATTAATACTCTCCGGCGGACCGTCGAGTGTCCGACTCAAAAACAGCCCGTTCCCTGATCCGAAGGTGTTCAAGCTGGGCATTCCAATACTCGGCATATGTTATGGAATGCAGCTTATGGGCTATATGCTGGACGGGGTTGTCAAGTCGACACGAAAGAAGGAATTCGGCAAGACTGAACTGTGGGTGGATCAGGCCGACCCCCTTTTCAAGGGCCTTAACCCGAACCTGATCTGCTGGATGAGCCATGGCGATAAAATAGCCAGTCTCCCACCCGGTTTCGAAACGTACGCTCATACCTTACATTCAAAAATCGCTTCAATAGGCGATCCGAGCCGTAAATTATACGGGGTACAATTTCATCCTGAAGTATTCCACACACCGTGGGGAATCGACCTGATAAAAAATTTCCTATACGATGTCTGCGAGTGCAAACCATCCTGGACGCCCGCAAACTTTATCGATCTGGCGATCTCGGACATTAAACGCATGGTCGGGAATAAGAAGGTTATCTGCGGGCTATCCGGGGGAGTGGATTCGTCCGTAACCGCCACACTCGTCCATAGAGCGGTTGGAAAGCAGCTTACCTGCATTTATGTAGACCATGGTTTCATGCGACGTGGTGAGACCGAGCAGGTTCGCGAGACATTCGAAAACCATTTCAAGATGAATCTTGTTTGTGTTGACGCCTCGGAGAGGTTTTTCAAAAAGCTTGCCGGGGTAACCGATCCCGAACGGAAACGGAAGATAATCGGCGAGGAATTCATCAGGGTATTTGAGGAGGAAGCCGGTAAGCTGGGAAAGATCGGGTTTCTCGCCCAGGGAACGTTATATCCCGATGTCATTGAATCGGAGAGCCATACCGGAGCCACCAATGTAAAAATTAAGAGCCATCACAATGTGGGTGGACTACCGGAGAAAATGCGACTCAAGCTGATAGAGCCCCTGCGATACATATTCAAGGATGAGGTCCGTCATGTTGCGGGCCAGGTGGAACTCCCGCCGCATATTGTCTATCGCCAGCCGTTTCCCGGACCTGGGCTCGCGATCCGGATTATCGGCGATGTGACGCCTAAAAGGGTAAAAATCCTCCAGGAAGCGGACGCCATAATTATCGAGGAAATTTTTAAAGCCGGATTATCCCGTGAGGTGTGGCAGTACTTCGGTGTGCTCCCATTGATCAGGTCGGTCGGTGTAATGGGCGACGAGCGAACCTATGAATATCCGATAGTAGTCCGGGCGGTAACAAGCGAGGATGCCATGACCTGCGACTGGGCACGTCTTCCCCACAAGGTTCTTGAACGCATTTCGAACAGGGTTGTGAATGAGGTTAAGGGGATAAACAGGTGCGTTTTTGATATAACTTCCAAACCGCCTGGAACTATAGAATGGGAGTAGGAGCTTTTGATCCAGGATGTGTCAAGTAATCTTTAACGCTTCGATGCGAGATTTTATTTAAATAAAGGTGGAATTTCAGTGACACCGGAAAAACCAAGGATTTTGTTTTCCAAGGCAAAAATCCAGGCGAGGGTAAAAGAACTCGCTGAACAGATATCGAGTGATTACGAGGGCCGGATTCCATATCTCGTTGTTGTCCTCAAGGGCGCGGTGGTATTCGCATCCGACCTCATGCGTTATATGAGCATTCCATGCGAGCTGGATTTTATCGGGATCTCATCTTACGGCAGCGGGAGCAGGACTACAGGGATCGTACGAATCACGAAGGACCTCGATGACAGCGTGGAATCAAAGCATGTCCTTGTAATCGAGGATATAGTCGACAGCGGGCAGACATTAAATTATCTTCTGAATTCATTCAAGCAGAGACGTCCGGCGAGTTTGAAGGTGGTAAGTTTTCTCGATCGTCCCGACAGGCGGGAAGTCGATGTAGCGATCGACTACAAGGGTTTCGACATCCCGGACACATTTGTACTTGGATACGGAATGGACTATCACGAGCATCATCGGAATGTGCCATACATTTTCGTAATGGACCACCTCCCTTCGAATGATGATATACTTTTAAAGCCAAGAAAAAATCAGCCATCCAGAAAAAAGAAGTGATGGCACTAAACAAGGCGCCAGGGGAATCCAATGGGGTCCATGCTGTTTAAAATCATTCTTATTGTAATCGGGCTGGCGTTCGCATTCTTCGGACTCCCGATTTACAAGGGAACAATCAAGCTGGTCGGATTCCTTGTCGGTGCCGCCTATGCAATATACCTATTTAGTATTTTTGCAAGCCAGCTAGTCTGGGATGAATTATTTATCTATCTTGCCGGTGTAATCCTGGTGCTGATTCTCGGTTTGGCCGGGATTGTCATCGCACGGTTCGCGAATGCCGTCATGTTTTTCCTTGCAGGTGGAATGGTTGGGGTATTTCTTGGCAAGTTTATAATGGGTATCGGTCCTGGAGTTGCGGTCGGGCAGGGGTTTCTCGAACTCATTAAACCTACCGGTACCGACCTGATCTGGTTCCTTGGAGGAGGATTTATTTTCTTAATCGCGATCGATGCGCTTTTAATTATTCTACTGAGTGCTTTTGGAGCGGGAATTATATGGTTTGTTATAAGTCCGATGGGAATCATGAAACCCGACTGGGTAATCCCTCTCATCGTAGGGATTCTCGGGCTCATGACCCAGGCTGCTGCGCGGAAACGGGCGAAGGGGGAACGAGTCTCTTACTATAAACCTCCAGCCAGGCTACCACCAAAAAATTAGGAGATTTGAGAATACTCCCATGCCGGAATACACACCACAGATTCACTGGTTCCTTACAATTTTCGGCCTCATTCTCCTGGCTGTGATAACAATTACCTTTCGTCCTGAAACCTCATTTCTTGTCATAAGTAAAAAACACCGTTTGCAATTTATCTTATCGCTGTTGAGCATGATAATTTTAAGCCTGCTATCCCTTATTTCCCTGTTTCACTGGTCGATTCCGCCCTTATTCACTTATACAGCCCTGATGATCCTTGCTCCATTGTTATTGACTATATCCTTTATTATCCTTTGCCTAAGGTTTAATTCAATTCGTCGACTTCAAAAGAACCGGCTGGAGGAACAAAAACTCCTGATTATGGATGTGCAGGACATGGTAGATCAAAAGAAGCGTGAATCGATCAGGGAAGG
>DAOVJF010000533.1 GCA_030673355.1 Planctomycetota bacterium
GAAAAAGATTTCAGCTACCTCTTCAGGCGACTCCAGACTGAATTCCAGGAATGGATATTAACCAAGAACAGTTACAGGGACCTCATGAACCTGGAACCTGTATACATAATGCTCATCCATGAGTTTATCGACGAAGCGCTCATCGATGCCGAGGAAAAAAACAAGCTCAGGCACCTGGTGGACGAGATCCGAATCAGTAAATTTCGTGAAGACATGAACGAAATCTATGTCGGGGAGCAGGAAAAACTGTTCTCACGTCAGATCGACGAGCTGGAAGTCCTGAATAAGGTTTCCGGGACCGATCTGGTCGGGGAAGGAAAAGCGGGCCTGGACAGTACAATCGCGCCGCAAACCACCGGCGATCCATATGATCTCCTGAAACTTACACTCGGTAAGGCAATGAAAGTCCTCGGCGCGACAGATGGAGTCCTGGCGTACAAACTCAACAGCGGGCATGATGTGGTGATCCATTTTGTGGACGCTCCCGAGCAGAGGGACCGCGAAATCGTAAAACGGATCACTCTTGAGGATGAGGCCGACCAGTTCGATCCAACCGTCCTTACCGCGTTCAGCCATGTAGTCGACCGCGCGATACTCAGAAATTACTGGAATCCCGACCTCGTTGAGGACCTTCGTACGCAGAACTGCCCGCGCTGCCCGTATCGCGATGAGCTGGTAACAAGCATCCGCGGAACGGTGGATTGCCCGATTCTCCAGACACTCAAAGTTAACACGTTCATTTGCTACCAGTTGGGGAATAACGGCGAGTTGGGGTTCTTCCTGATCTCGCGGAACTCGCCGCCGGCTTTCTCAAACGAGGACAGGCAGTTTATCGAAACTTTGTCGGCGAGTATGATGACCATCATCAAAAATTACCAGCTCTACGAAACCCAGGTGCAGCTCGCGACAACCGACGGCATGACGCAGCTTTTCAACCACCGTTATTTCCAGGAAGCGCTTGGACGGGAGATCTCGCGATCCAGGCGGTACGGCGCCCCGGTTAGCCTGCTTTACATGGATATCGACCATTTCAAGATCTTCAACGATAAGTACGGCCACCAGGTCGGGGACGAAGTTCTGAAACTGGTCGCGAGGACGATCGTGCGGAACCTCCGCGACAGCGACGTCGCGTGCAGGTACGGCGGCGAGGAACTTGTCGCGATACTCCCGGATACCGATCTGATGGGCGGTAAAATCGCCGCTGAAAAAATCCGGCAGGCGATAGAAAAATTAAAGCTCGCCGTGGTCGGGAAGACCGTTGGCATCACATTATCTGTCGGAGTCGCGACTTATCCGTTGAATGCTGAGGACAAAGCGGGATTAATCGAAGCGGCGGACGGCGCGGTGTACGAGGCGAAAGAGGCCGGCCGTAACCTGGTGAGGGTATCGAATGTCGATCCGTACGAGAAGGATATCGAAGAAGAAAAAGCAGCGGTAGAGAAGGCAGCAGAAGTAGAGGACCAGGAATCGGAGAACCAGGAAGTGGAGAAAGCAAAGGATGTAGTGTTTGAATAGGCGGGAGGGGCTATCCCATAAACTCGACTCTGGTATAATATCCCCAGTGCATCCAACAACTAATGGTTACGAGTCGCATCCATAAACGTGTGAGCTTGAAAAAAAACCGGAAGGGAAAGTAACGGGATTCATTACTGAAAAATATATTTTTGGAGAAGCAGGTTATGACTAAGAAATATTTTGAGTTCTACTTGTACCGGTTAAACATTGTTGAGGTTGAACAAACTTTATTTAACCGTGACCTTCGCTCAATTGAAGGCGATGAAGATATCATTCAAATACTTCAGCGCACGACATCACCAGAATTTAAAAGTTCGATTAAATCAAAAAAAGCCATGTATGAGTGGGCTATACGAGAATTTACAGATTATGAGCACAATTGCGATCCAAGCATAAGTGTCGTAGGGATAACTTTAGCTAGGTCTTTACTTGAGCGCGATGGTAAAATAGTCACTGATAATGGGATAGTCGAAGGCCCATCAGAATCAGAGCCTCCCTTGGCTGACACAATGCAGTTATTTTTTCAAATTCAACGACATCTCACGGCTTGCGAATGTGTAAGTTCAATCTTAAACACAGCTCGATGGCGTCAAGCATTTCAAGAATTAACAAAGGCAGCTGCATCAGATCTAGGATATTCGGTATTTTTAGAACTTGAACCAATACCAAAAAAAGAAGAAATC
>DAOVJF010000153.1 GCA_030673355.1 Planctomycetota bacterium
ATATCGCAAAACCTCACTGCAAAGAGATTAAGGACGATGGCCGGATAACATTCATCGGGCACGAACGCCTGGGCGCCGACATTGTCCGGGAATATCTCAACTATCTTAAATTCCCCGGTTACGAACGGGATTTCATGTGTGCGTTGATCGAGGGGCACCTTCGCCCCGGATTCCTGATTCCGAAAAATACCGAACGTCCAAGAGTCGCGTACCGGTTCTTCCGCGACTATGACGATGCCGCGGTGGGGATTATCCTTGTTTCGCTTGCCGACCGCTATAGCGCGCAGGGTGAGATGGTTACGGATGAGGTCAACGAACGACATTGTAAAGCCGCCGATTATCTCCTGGACAGCTTTTACAATCGTACTGAAATTGTTGTGCGTCCACCACAGCTTATCGATGGCGGAACGATCATGCACGAACTCAAAATTCCACCGGGACCGATGATCGGGCATTTGCTGAGGCAGGTCGCGGAGGCGCAGGTGATGGGAGAGGTAGAGACAGAGGAAGCTGCACTGGAATTGTGTAAGAGGTTGGCAAAAAACGGCCTGGGGTAGTCCAGACGCCACGTATCAGAGCCCCGAATGTTAATGAGGGGTTTGCCATGTATCAGAGCCCCGAATGTTAATGAGGGGTCTGCCATGTATCAGAGCCCCGAATGTTAATGAGGGGTCTGCCATATAATTAAAGCTTGTAAACCCCTCATTAACATTCGGGGCTCTGATACACATTAACATTCGGGGCTCTGATACACCACGGCTATAATATGCCCTCCCTCACGGTCAGGCTACTGTTATTAACTATTTACATGACTTACAAAGTTCTCACAAGTATAATTGCCCGAGGTGGCAAATTCCTATTCAAAATCCCGTTTAAACTTCTCGCGCTTTGCGCTTCCAATCGGCTTCTTTATTCTCACCCTGCTTTACCGCGCGCCCGATCGTGTAACAATCCTGTACGACTGGGACAATATCCAGTATTTACTTGCCCTTAACAATTTCGATATCCTTGCGCATCAGCCGCATCCGCCCGGCAACCCCCTGTTTGTATTCTCAAGCTGGTTGATCAGGCTGATTGTGCTCGATGGCCAACTCGCGATGTGGCTTCTGTCCGCCTGTTTATTTGCGATCGGGGCAGCACTCGTTTATCACCTTGGGCTTAAATTATTCGACATGGCCACTGGATTTGGCGCGGCAATTATTTTTATCGTTTCCCCATTGGGGGGATTTTTCGTTTCATACCCGAATACATATGCTATCGAAGCCGCATTTGCTGCCTCGTTTCTGCTGATTGTTTCAGACTGGCTGATTATTCAACCATCCGATGCCCCGAAATCCAACACTCCCCCCTGGTTACTGCCATGGGCGCTTGGATTGTTCGCCGGATTCCGAATGACCTTCTTCTGGTTCGCCCTGCCCCTGGCACTGTACGCGATGTACTCCAATCGAAGGCTGCCGTGGATCAAATTCACTTTTCATCTGATCGCTGCGGTGCTTGTCTGGTTAATACCCATGCTCATAATGACCGGAGGATTAAATAAATATCTTCTTGCGTTTCAGGCGGAAGCGGGTCCGTTCGTTCGTCCCCTGGCGATTGATAACATCCTGGCCAACCTCGACATTTTCCGTAAGTCCGCGTTCGGCGGGCTTGGATATTTCGCGATCCTGCCTGTTATTTACAGCCTTGGAGCGGGATTCAGCATCCTTGTAAAAATAAAAAATAAACCCCGGGAAACAACCCATTCCTTAAATCAAACTGCGTTGCTTGTCCTGTTATGGATCGTCCCCGCTTTTCTTTTCATGACAAAGAACCTTACCCATCCCGGCTACCTGATGTTTTTCATGCCTCTGGCGGCGATCGGACTGGTCAGATGCCTGATCTGGATCGCGAGCATTATTACGCTGGGCCGAAAACCGATGTCGAAATTCGTGACAGCCATCCTGATTATCTGTGTCTCATTAACACTCATGAATCACTGGACCGGCCGGAACAATGAATTTTTCAGCATGGCATCGATCAGGAATTCCGAAGACCGTGTCGATGCGTTCATAACCGCGATCAGGGAGAATTTCCCATCCGACAAAACCGTTATCGTCTCGATGGAGCATTTTCGACAGGTGCAGATTTACCTTCCCGAATCTCACGCGGTTTTCCCCCAGGCCGCGTATGCGTACGAATTCGGCACCAACCTGGCTCGCGCGAACCTTTATTACGCCCATATGGGAAAAGTCCATCCCGAAGCCTGGCATCTCATCCGAACCGAGCCTGTTTCCCCGATCGTACTCCCGGATGACATCGAATTTATTGTTGTAAGCCCCGGTGATTTCAACCGTCTGGAAAATCAGGACGGTTTCAGCTCCGGCACGACTTCAACGGGAGAGCAATTTCTCTATAGATCTATAAATGGAATTTCGGCAATCGCGATGGATGGTAACTGGTGGGTAATTGCATCCCTGGCGCCGGGATAGAAAAATACCAGGTTTAATCGAACCTGTAACCACCGCGGCCCCTTTGACGGTGATAGCTATTGTCCTCTTCATCCGACTCGCCCTCTCCTATCCCATCCGTTGATTCTTCAGTTTCAGAGACAGTTTCCGGCGGAGTATCTCCCCATGCACTTCCTGTGTCGGCTTCATGATCGATTACCACCGGACTCCCGACAAGATCGAATATCCCGACATCGATCCGGTTACCGATGTCCGGGTACTCAACCGGCGGGAGATCGCGTCCGGAATAATATGCGAGTATCCCGTCCATTACTCCAAGCATGATATTCTTCGAATAAACGCGTGACTGGTCGGTAAGCCTCGCGTAGTCGACCGGGTTGGTCATAAAGGCACCCTCGACAAAGACAACCGGCATTCCATCGGCATGACGGAGGATATAAAGTCCGCGTTCATCCTCCACCAGGCCAAGTCCGGGCACTCCGGTACGTGCCGCCACCCCTCGATGTACGAGCCTGTACAGTGGCATAAAATCCTGGTCGCTATAGAGGAACAACGATCCCTGCAATGCGGTCGGCTCCTCGGTCGCGTTGTTATGAATGCAGACAAATAAATCAGCCTGCGCTAGCCTCGCAATATTTATGCGGCTTGCGAGGGGAATGAAAATATCCGTTTCGCGCGTCATGACAACATTCGCGCCCTGCTCCTTAAGGTAGTCCTTCAGGAAATACGCCATTTCGAGATTCAGGTCTTTTTCATCGACAATTGGACCTGGCGCCCCTGAATCCCGTCCGCCGTGACCCGGATCGATACAGATGGTTTTCCCGATCAGGTCCCCCTTTAAAATCCTGATCACGATATTTCCTTCCGCCGGATCGCTCTCGAGCTTGTAGGCTACCACCCGTCGCATGTCGAAAACGATGCGGGTTGTATTTTCCTCGAACTGCCCAAGCCTTATTCCGGTAATGTCACCAAGGCCGCCCACATAACGTTCACCATGGCCCTGTAGAACGCTTCCTTTCAGATCGAGGACTATACGCATTCCATCTCCGGCGAGGGTGAAATCACCAATTTCGTCAAATGCCGGCGTGGTTATTGTGGTTGTGATTTCACCTTCCGGGCTCATTTCGAAAGCGACGTCCCAGCCAAGTTCTGCCAGCGGGATATTTTCTTCGTCATCAGGACTTTGAGGTATCGGGTCTTCAACCGGATGGACCGGCTCCAGACTTGTCTCACCGGGAGGAATGCCATCCGGGTCCGGTAGGTCTGTTAAAGGGTTATCAATAGTTGTATTGCCCGCCGGTTCGACAGCGATTTGAGGAATCTCCGGGGATGTTTCAAGGAGATTCGGGCCGAAGCTTGGGGTCGTTTCTGATACATTGCTGCCTATCATGATTGAAAGGCTCTTGTTATCCGGGAAAAGAGTATGTCCGGGCGCCGGGTCGGAATCCCACTCGATAACCACGCGCACAGTTGGCGGATCGACCTGCCACTGGCTTGCCCTGATTTCAGCCACTCCCCCTACCCCAAGGTCGTCGCTGCCGACACTCAGGTTCGTGACGTTCAGGCAGGCGTTCGTGATGTCAATAACCCGCCTGGGTGGATCGCTGAGTTCAAAGGTCTGGAAATTCGGGACAAGGGACGAGTTGATCTGCACGAGCGTTTCGCACGGATATATCGAAACAACGAGCGGATAAAGAGATAGATTCCCGCTTTCAGTGTCCATCCATGTTGTGACACCGAGAGCGCGTTCAAGAAACTCTTCCGGGACATACCATTCCTCATTTTCAAGAACCAGGTTATGTTTATAATCAATCGAGCGATTTCTGATATTCAGACTGTGTGTTGAAGGATCAACCACAAGAGTCCCGTGGATAGTCCCACCGAGCATCAAGCGGGATCCGTCAAATAAAACTGAAACACCAAGGCGATCGTCGATATCGGAAAGCGCCACGAAAATGCTTCCATCCAGGGTTATATACGAATGGCTGAGAGGTGCTCCCCCGAATGTAGCTGATTCAGCATGAAGGGCAGTAATGGGTAAAAATACCAGCCATACACCGACAACGGCAGTGAAAATTCTCAGTATGGCTGCTTTTTTTGTCACGCGCCGCCTTCCGTATTTAATTCCTGGTCGAAATCCTGGACCGGCACCTGGCTCTCGACATTCCAGGAATCTTCATTTGCTACAGGAAGCAGGATTCCGAACCTTGAATAATCAACAAGATCCCGACCGTTGATCTTAATTCTTATATCGGTAATACCACAGCATGCCTTCAGGGTCAGGTACACCGCCCGCCGGAAAAGATTTACATCGTGATCGGCAAACGCGGTTCGGGAATCGGGAACCGATATATCCACCGTAGCGACATCACTTTCTACGATTAATCGCTCAAGACTGTAACCGGATGGGGAAACACGGCTCGGGGGCGGATACGAAAGCTGCGGCGGATCCTTGAGAAGCCGCTCGATCGCTGCGCTGGCGTCCTCAACCTGCGCGGGCACTTCGATGGCAAGAGGAACGAGATACCTGGCTGATGAATCAAGAAACCAGGTTGTTATCCATTTTGAGTCGCCCTGAAGTCCGAAATCCGGGACATGATTGAAATATTCCGGGGGTTTCAGCGGTTCGGTAAGATCGTATCCTTCCGGCGTGGCATCCTGGGGCTCCCCGGCGATCAGAATCCGGACCGATTCGCATTCCCCTGCCGCTTCAACAGTAAGTGAGAGGGCGTTGAGGAGGTCCTTCTCTCTCATAGTGCCGCCAAGGTGAGCGGTTATTTCCAGCGGAAGGTCGACGATCGCCACTTCACCGTTTACAAGGACCCCGGGGATTGGAATATTTGCTGGATATACACGTGCGAGGTACGAGTCGTTCGGGCCGATTGAAAATTCCTTTATAGCCCTTGCGGTAATGGTTTCGCCCGGCTCAAGGGTGATGTATCGATTCACCGGGACCAGGTAAGTGACCGCGTTATCATAAAAATAGAGCTTGACGCGCGCGTTATTATCCATCCCCGGTTTTTCAGGCAGTCCCGGGCGTCCCAGGAAATTCCATATCGAATATCCGCCATATGCGAAAAGACCGATAAAAACAAGGACAAGAACAGTATTCACACCGCGTCGGAACGCGTCGGCACGTTCTTCTCTTACTCTTTTGGTGACATTTTTACTCTTCGATTTACTCGAAGAATTCTTCTTTTTACCACGTTGTGAAGCCACGCAGAAAAATTGCTCCTTCCTAAGAGACATTAAAGCCAGCTAAGTTACATTAATAGTTTCAATGCGATGGAACCCGGCATGAACCGATGATAATGAGTAATTGAAGTAGTTTGAAAATTATCCGGCAAACCCGATTCGGTCTATTTCACAATCACGATCCTCAACCCGACCGAATCCTCCAGCGTGCTGATTGTTATCACGAGTTTAAACTCATCGCGCACGTAGTTTATCTTCCTATTCTCACCTTCGAGCATCCACTCACGCTCCGGATCGGGATCGGGTTCCCAGCCGTCTATGGTGGAATAGAAATCGGTCACGCGTTCGATATCGAAATCGCCATGCAGTACAGCCATCATTCCATCGTCGGACGTGCGGAAATCATCGACTTCGAAACCCGCCATAAAGGGAATCGATTCCCACCAGCCTTCAGGGATTCGGACCATATCTTCAGGCAGATATGTTGCCGGTTCACCAATTTGCGGACCACCCGGCTCGGGTTCATCCGTCCCATTTTCATCCGCGCTGTTTGTATCGCCTGTCTGTGTACAAGCGGCAGAGAGCATGAGGATCATGAATGAAAATATTATTAATTGAATTGAGAAACGCATATGTACGGTCTCCTGTGCAGGATTATTTTTACTTGTGAAAATCATACCAGAAAATCAGGCGATCATCATAAACCTGACTTCCAGAAAACTAATCCGAGCCCCGAATGTATCAGAGCCCCGAATGTATCAGAGCCCCGAATGTATCAGAGCCCCGAATGTTAATGAGGGGTTTACATGAATGTATCAGAGCCCCGAATGTTAATGAGGGGTTTACATGAATGTATCAGAGCCCCGAATGTTAATGAGGGGTTTTATTATTTGGGGCCGCTCATTAACATTCGCGGCTCTGATACAGCTTTACTCCCAAACAACCTC
>DAOVJF010000200.1 GCA_030673355.1 Planctomycetota bacterium
AAAAACGGCAGTAAAAATCTTGAGCTTGCTTATGAAATTAAAGTGAAAGGTAATTACGAGCTTGAAACACTAAAAAACAACTTGGAAAAACTAATTATAGGAAAAAACCTTACTCATCGTCCTAGATTTTACCCGTTTTAGTAAGTCAACGATGTATTTTCTTTTCTTCTAAAGTTTCCTCAATTACTTTCGGAGCTTCTGCGATTATTATAAGGAATTGTAATTCGGTTATCTATATTTTTTTAAAATAAAAGCGTTATAATAATATAAAAGTAAATTGAAGATAAGCACCGCAATCTTCGATAAAATTATGTTCCGGGAAAATCGTGGCAAGGAAAAAAAAATACTCGAAAATTATCATATCACATCCGGGTACGGATTTTGACTCGCTTGCCAGCATGTGGGCCGCGCACCTGCTCGACCCGGATACCCCTGTCGTATTGATTGCCAGAACCGACTCAAATGTACGCGAATTCCTTGCGCTCTATGGCAACGAATTCCCTATGTCGAAACTCAGGGAAATTGATATTTCCGCTGTGAAGCATCTTACGGTGGTCGATTGCTCGTCCCGAACGCAGCTTGGGCGAATCGAGGGTTTACTGGACAGGGAAAATGTGCATGTTGAAGTCTGGGATCACCACAGAAAGAAGGGTCCCGAATTTAAAATCGACCGGATGCATTATAAACAGGTCGGTGCAAACGTTACTCTCCTTATCCAGGAACTCGCGGAACGCGGAATTTCGCCTTCCCTGGCTGAAGCGACCTTACTGCTTCTTGGGATATACGAGGATACCGGAGGTCTCAGGTTTCCATCGACTACCCCTCATGACCTCGATGCCGCATCGTGGCTTTTGAAACATGGCGCTTCCCTCAAGATTGTCGATCGTTTCATGGGTATAAAGCTTAACCGCAAGCAGAAGGAACTCCTGACCGATTTGAATCTGAACGTACAGGTGATCGATATCAGGGGTATCCCCATCGCTATTACACTGGGTAACGCATCTGATTTTGTCGACGAGATCGCGTTTCTCACACGTAAAGTGCAGGAGGCTGAAAACGCGGATGTAATCTTCTCACTCGTCAAGATAAATGACAGGGTGTTTATAGTCGGCCGAAGCCGTCTGCCCGCGGTCAATGTCGGACGTATCCTCTCCAGTTTGGGGGGTGGTGGACATCCCCAGGCCGCCAGTTGCCTCCTCACAGTCTCAACTCATCCTGTGGCGCTTCAGCGATTAGTGGACGCGATACGCGAGGATGTCAAACCGAGTATCACTGCTCGCGACATCATGTCAACCCAGGTCCGGACCATTGATGAGAGCATTCATATCGATGAGGCCCATACGATTATTACTCATTCAGGCTATTCAGGGTTGCCGGTGGTTGATAGTGAGAATCGTGTGATTGGTGTTATCACCAGGTCCGACATTGATAAAGCCCTGCAGCATGGACTCGGCCACGCTCCTGTGAAAGGTTACATGGCCAGGGAGCCGGTTACGATCAATGAGGAGTCGAGTATTGATGAAATTCAGAATATCATTATTGAAAAACGGGCCGGTTTTCTCCCTGTCGTTTTCGGTGAGAAGTTAAGCGGAGTGGTCACGAGGACCGATGTACTTGGCGCCTTGCACAACCTGAAAGCCCCATTCGTGAGTGGGGGCGTTAATGGAGAGAAATCCAATCGGGAATTCGGCAGAGACCTGATTGCGAAACTCCCCGACCAATACACCGATATCCTCGCAAAGGCTGGAGAATTAGCCGATAAGATAGGCGTTTCCTGCTATCTCGTGGGTGGAATTATCCGCGACCTTGTGCTCCAGGTTGAAACTATCGATATCGACCTCCTTATCGAAGGGGATGGGATTAACTTCGCCCATGAATTTGCCGCTTCCTTCGATGCCAAAGTAATAGAGAATCCAAGGTTTAGAACAGCCAAGGTGGTAATTGATGATACTCTGACCATAGATATCGCAACTGCCCGGGAGGAATTCTATCCACAGCCCGGTGCGCTTCCCGAGGTTGCTGCGGCGGGGATTCGTGACGACCTTGTACGGCGGGATTTCACTATCAACACACTTGCCATTCAGCTTAACACGCGTGACTGGGGTCTTTTAATCGACCATTTCGGCGGTATGCGGGACATCGAGAATGGCACGATTAAAGTCCTCCACACTTTCAGCTTTGTCGAAGACCCGACTCGAGTTTTACGTGCTCTGAGGTTTGCGGGACGTTTCGGGATGAAAATGGAAAACCAGACACGCGAACTTCTCATGCGCGCCTTGAAGGAAGGGCGTCTTGACCATGTCAGCCCTGAAAGAATAAGGGATGAAATACTCCTTTGTCTCAGGGAGAAAAACCCATGGCCTCTCTTAAAACGTCTGGCTGATGAGGGAATTCTCGGAATACTATACCAGTCGCTTTATCTGCCGGTTATAATGAATCTTGACGAGGACCCCATCCGGCCGGCTTATGACTGGATTATAAATTACCTTGACAAGGATGAGCTCCCTGAACTTGAGTATTGCTACGCGGCGATCCTTCTCACTGATTCAGACACCGAACTGGCTCTCGGATTCGTGATGAAATACAAGCTCAATCAGAATTTCATCGCCCTGGCTAAAAACATTCCGGGGTTCCGAAAAACACGGGATCTGCTTAATGACTTTAACACCACACCCAGCGAAATCGCGCTTATGCTTGAAGGTATACCAAAAGAATACTGGGTTGTACTGGCGGCTTTAACCGGCGATGACGGTCCCGGACGTGAACACCTTGTTAAATACCTGGCTGAAAATAAAAATATCCATCCCCTGATCGACGGGAATGACCTTAAAAAGGCCGGTTACAAGCCTGGCCCGAAATTCAGAAAGGCGCTCGAGGAGGTTCGTGCCGCACTGATAAACGGCCTTGATTTAACCAAAGATGAAGAAATGGAAATAGCCCGGAAAACTCTGGGGGGATGACCATAAATCATAGGGGACAATAAATCACAGGGGACAATAAATCACAGGGGACATGCCATTTTTCTCCAGTGATAAACCTGACTTAACCATTGCGTATCAAGGGAAAAATGCCTTGTCCCCGAAGTAATATTGATTAACGTAGTAGACCCCTTTCAAAAAGATAACAATCCAAGGTTTCACCATCGAAATAATCGTTCGCCCCATCCCTTTCAAAATGAAGGAGACCCTGGACCGAATCCTTCACACGCACGAGATCATATCCCTTGATTTGTGATATATAGGCCGCGTGCCTGATCTGTTTGTAGCGAAAGATAATAATCGCCGGTAGGCCGGTTTCCATGAACTCATCGAAAGTAAGATGCTCATGCGTGACATTGAAGCCGAAATATTCACCCGTTTTAATTATCCCCCTGCCCCCCGTACCCCGAATATCGGTCCCTGAAATATCGGCAATTTCATATAGGGTCGGGCTGAAACCCTGCTCGGTCAGTAGCATTACAATTGCCGCAGGCACGCATGTATAGTCGGTCGGTTGCTCAAGAATCCCATCGTCGCCCCATTGATCCTCGTATTTCTGGAGGTCCCGAAGAGCGGTCGCGCGTGCCCATACACTTACTCCGGACCACGCCGCCATGAACAATACCAGTGCTATACACCATACAGCCCATTGAGGCAGGTTCCCTTTCACATGAAAACTCTTCAGATTGTTATCAACGATACTCATCTATTCTTCCGACACTATTACGATAACACACTTCATTAATCATACGACCCTGCAATCCTGGTAGAAGATCAATAACAACCAGGGAAATTTAAAACCCCATATAGAAAGCTCGGGTGCCGTCCACAAGCGGAGCGTTAAGCGGAGCTTGTGGACGAACAACGATCTCAAATTCCAGCGTTTATCATCCAAAAGTAACCAAGCAGCCTTTATTTCAATACGATTTATATGGTTTCATGTCCCTGTCTCGTAAAAATGAACTGGCAACTTAAATCATTTATTCAGAGGGTTTGCGCATCGATCCCCGGAGGTCACAAACTGTACTTCCGGCTCCAAAGCTCATTTGGCGGGTTCAGGAATTACAATTATCTGGATCGGTTCAGGCAACAGGCCAGGATCGCTAGGTTCCTCACAGAACACGGGAAAAAAATTGAGGGCGCGACTGTATTTGAAGTCGGTACGGGATATATGCCTCTTATCCCTGTCGGTTTCTGGTTCTGTAATTCGGGGGAAATTCATTCTTATGATCTCTATAGATACTTAACAATGGAGAAGGTTTCCGTGGTGCTCAGGTGGATAAGTGAGAACAGGGAATCATTGTCAAAATTATATTCCGATTTTACTTCTGAGAATCAGCTCCTGTATAAAATCAAACTCGTAAAAGATCTTATTGGACAACCGGAAAGGTTTTTAGAGGAAGCCGGGATTATATATACCGCACCGGGGGATGCCGCGAGAACGAACATTGCGGATAGTACGATCGATTTCCATGTGTCAACCAGTGTCTTCGAGCATATCCCGGAAAATATTCTCGCGGACATCCTGATTGAGGCTAACCGTATACTCAAACCGGGTGGCGCGGCGATTCATGTGGTCGACCCTACCGATCATTTCGCGCATGGAGATAAAAATATCTCCCTCGTAAATTTCCTTCAATTCACGAACGATCGATGGAGGAAACTTGGGGGGAATCGATTCGCGTACTGTAATCGCCTGTTCGATTCAGATTATAACAGGCTCTTCAACGAGAGCCCTTTAAATTTAAAAGACAGTTCTTCCGTTCTTGATAAAAACTCCCTGGCAGTAATTGAAAGGGGATTCAAGCTTGCTGAGGAATTCAGGGGCAAGGCTCAGGAAGACCTTTCCCGCAGAGAATTATGGTATTTTGCTGAACCAACCTGAGATTATTTTTTGTCGGATTCCGGAATTCCGGGTAATGGAAGGTAATTTTCTCCGGGTCGGGAAGCGGGAAATCACTGTCGCTAAGGTATAATAATCGGGTGCCAGCATATGTTACAGACGCGATTGTCATACATGCCCGCCGCTACGGGGAAGCGGATCGACTGGTAACTCTTTTCACAATCGATAAAGGGAAAATCTCGGCTATCGCGAAAAGCGCGCGCAAACCCAAAAGCCGTCTTAGAGGCGCCTCGGAACCATTTGTGGTCGCGAGATTCGAAATGGCCGAGGGAAAATCGCTCGATATCATCCGATCGGCTGAGATAATCGATCCCAATCTGAAACTCCGCGAATCATGGAAATATCTCCAGCTCGCGGGCCACGTTGCTGAAATCGCGAATAAAATTACGGTCGAGAGATTTCCCGATACGGAATTATACGGTTTACTTATCAGGACGATTAACCGCATATGTGAAGGGGAAGTAAACGCTGTCATTCAATACAAGGCGGATATTCTCAACCATATGGGAGTGTTCCCGGACCTTACAGGATGCGCAAGCTGCGGGTCGGGTAAGGTCAAAGGCAATGTGCATCTCGAAATCAGGGGCTCCGGATTCCTTTGCAATAATTGCGCGGACGAGGAACATATATACCACCCGATCGGTATGGAGGTTCTTTACATCCTCGATTCAATCAGGGATGGCAAAATCCCCGCTAAATCATACGATCGGGAGACCTGGGATAAGGCTGAGGATGTCCTGACCATACTTATCCAGGGCTTCATGC
>DAOVJF010000353.1 GCA_030673355.1 Planctomycetota bacterium
GGGTGAATCGATATCTTCAATCTGATTTTGCCCCCTGGGTGAATCGATATGTTCAATCTGATTTTGCAATCCGGGTGCCGCCAACATGCGATGTTCGACGCTAGTCGGACGAGCTTGTTGGTGCCTCTCCGGGTGCCGTTGACAAGCTCAGTGAGACATCTCCATCCCGCACGCCTCGAAATTCTCCGTGTCGAACGTGCTTGTCGACGTAAATTACAAATAACAACTAAACGCGTAGCGTCGACACGCTGAGTGTGCGGAATGAACTATTTGTAAGCTTTTAATATAGAAATTCAACATAATCAAGTATTCTCATTTGCAACAATAACTGAAACCCACAGTCTGAATAACAGGGAGCGTTGCATTTTGACATACACTCAGACACCTCGATCGGAACTCATGAACCCGCAATCCGGTTCTGCCAGCATTTTAAAGCAGGGCCAACCAATTCTATCTGAACTCAAGGCTTCGGTGTTGACAGGATTGCGCAAGGGCTTTGGTTTCGGAATATTAGTTACACTCCTCGGTATCTGGCTGCTTGCAATCAACGGGTATGGGTTCGAAACTCGCAGGATGATTATTCCTTACACCATGGGGGCCGGGATTATACTGGGTGTTCTTATTTCCTGGTTTTACTACCTTTATGAATGCAGGTATGGCTTTCTCAGGGTTGATGATGAAAATATCCTTTACTGGAACCTGTTCCGCATAATCAAAATACCGCTACAGGACGTGTTTGGTGCCGGTCCCGAAAAACGTAAGGTAAAAGAATATCTAAGGCTGTGTTTCCTTGCTGAAAATGCCAGGGGATTTTCCAACCGTTTGAAAAATTTCAAATATTATGATGCTGTTTCAGGACCCGTCACGAAACTAAACACATCCGGCATGGACGGAAATCAACTTGCACGGATGGCGATAATTGAACACATCAGGAGACGGTTAAACAGGAAGCAAAAAGTTGCGGAAATGCCGGAATACAGGTTTGACCAGGTAGCTAAGAAAAAATATGTATTTCGTATTAACGACATCAATGTAATAACCAGATTTAGCTGTGATGGTAAGGTTTTACTTTACGACCGCGAGTCTGAGAATGTTAATGTCACTAAAGGCCCGCAGACCTCGGGTGGTGAAACACCCGATGAACTGCTGCAAAATTACGATTACAGAATACCGGTTCGGGAGATTATAGGCGTGGAATTTTTTAAAAGCACCACAGCAGGTATCGGAAGTGCAGTATATATCTCGCTTGATTTGCGCAACCCTTCTGATGCAGATACCAGGTTCAAGCTGGATGTAGGCATTTTCAAACGTCCTAGGGAAATCGGCCGCTATTGCCAGTGCCTGCCAACCCTGTTTCCCGATTATGGAGATTTAACTTACTGGGAAGACGGATATTAAAAAATGGGACATCCTCTTTTAGCTAGTCATAATCTTGAAGCATCCTGACGCGTGGCGTCGTCAAGCTGAGTGAGACATCCCCATCCCGCACGCCTCGAAATTCTCCGTGTCGAACGTGCTTGCCGACGTAAATTCTAACTTCCGGAATTATCACCCCACACTATCCCGGTACCAGATTTCGTAATTGTCCTCGTCCGGGGGTTCGGCTGGTGTGAATAACTCGTATACCATGTGTATATTCCCACCTGAATCACCGTCCATGCTCGGGAACGCGCCGATACCGCCTGTCCCGACAATCTCGACGACATCCTGCCAGCCTTCAACCGCCAGATACTCACGGAATAATACCCGTCCGGGATAACCCGTGTCGCCCTCTTCGTGCCAGGCGAAATTGAGATCTCCTCCCAGCGTACATTCCACGTCGGGCGCGACCTGGTAAGCGTCATTTCCGGTGCTGACCAGTTGCGATGTTCCCCATGTGCCGCCGCCGTCCTGGGAGAGCCTGAAGTAAATATCGGTATATGTGCCGTCCACACTGTCGAAGAACGCCACCAGTATCCATCCGCCCGGGGTGACATCAAGCGATGGCTGGTGTGCGTCGTTGATAACCACAGGGGCGGGATCACTAAAAATATCGCCCGTGCTTTTTCTGAAATAGATTCCAGTCGAGCCGGGGTCGCCGGACTGGTATGCGATGTATGCTGAATCGAATGGACCGGGTGTGACTGCCGGGAAGGATTCTATGATCCCTTCATCCGCGGCTATTGAAAGCGGGCTGTCCCAGATTGAACTGACATTGAGGTTCCTGAGATACCACGCGTCGTACTCGTATTCATCGAGATCGATCATTTCTTTTGTGTGCCACACCACATGGAGAGTGCCGGTGTTAGCGCATTCAATTTTCGGATGCACATTTCTCAAGCCGTTAGCGCCGGTCTGAATTTTCGTTTCAGTCATGAACCCATCGAGCGAATTCGCATAATATATATCGCTGCCCAGTACATGGTCGCGTTGATCTTCCCACACAACATGGAGGACATCGTCGGGACCCGTGGCGATAGTTGCGTATTTTGCATCCCCGGATGGCGCGTCGATCTGTTGCGGGGGAGTCCATTCACCACCCTGCAGAGTATTGGTGGAATACATCACGTGCCACGCGGTCGGATTCGATACCTCTTCGACCCATACAACATGGCTGGCTCCATTACCTGTCACAGCGATCGCGTGCCTCGGCCAGATAAAACTCGCTCCGCTGGAATTCGATATCCTTTCCGGTGGCCCGAAAACCTCAGATCCGGGCGGTGGCGGATCCGATACGGTCAGCTTGATGAAATTGTGCATCGTCGGCGTCTGGTCGAATGGGGGGGCGGTTACCGCCCAGACATGAATCGTATGTTCACCATTCGAGGTGCCCGGACCGCATGAGACCGGTCCCTCCCAGACATCGGGAAGCGTGACACTCGGGTGGAGGTCCACGATCGATCCACCTATCGATGTGAGGTCGACTTTTACGCTCTCAACATCGTTCTGCCAGTCATGGGCATTCAAGAGCAGTACTGGCGCATTCGATCCATCGTTATACAGGTCGCCGCTTATACCCGCGAATGAAACCTCGTATGGTTCGAGGCAGTTTATGGGATAACTGGCTTCAACAAGGAGTGAAATCGGTATCCAGACCGGCCACGTCGGATGGTAGATTTCAATGTAATCGTAATATGAGCTGTATGCCTGAAACTCCCTTTGCCCCGGTCCGCCCTTCATAGCCAGGAACGGATCGAGTTCCCCGGGAACTGAACCCCAGAGGTCGGTGTAACCATCGGGATTGCGCACCTCTTTGAGACCGAATTCGGTAATGATGGTTCGGATATCATACGCGCCGATGTTGTACGGGTTCCGCCAGCCGATTTCGAGTGATACGATCGATGTCAACGGGTCCCAGTTAAGGTCTTTGGCGAGAAAACAATCGGTACATGCTGGAGCTGTTAACAGGTTCCAGATATTGAAGTGAGGATCGGCTGTTCTCGACGGGACCGCTTCGACCGTTCCTTTTTCAAAATCAATCAACAGATCATATACCCCGAGAATAATTGTATTCTCACCAGTCCGGGCGTTCTGCCAGTCATTATCGGGATTTTCAGGATTTGCATTTTCCGGGACAGTTGGAGAGGAATTCCCGGAGCAACTCAGTATAAACCCCATAAGAATAAACAAGGTGATAATAATTAACCGCTGAGACATGTAAAACCGCCTCCAGGGGAGGTTTGATTGTTAAAGTATCTTCCGCCCGTTTACTTCCAGAACGGTAATTTTAACACTATTTCCCCGTAATGGGCAATGATACCAATAGTTTCAAACCCGTCCATCAATCCACATGCAAAAAAAATACAGGCAGGTCGGCGCACCTGAAATAAATGTTATTTTCTGGAAATAGTATCAGTTACCAC
>DAOVJF010000371.1 GCA_030673355.1 Planctomycetota bacterium
GTTCATCGAGCGTGAAAGGATGTGCACAAATGACACAAAGGCTTTTAACTCTCACAGGAATAATTATTTTTATATTTTTAATTTTCGGATGTTCCGGAAAATCCGGATCGCCTGTTACCCCACCGGAAACCGGTGATCCACTATCAATTACCGGAGCGGCCGAACAGGTTGCCAGTCCCGCAGAAAGCCATGAGCTCTGGGGATTATGGATGGGGATGTTCATCCCGCAAACCGGCACAATCGAACTCGTCGGACTTCGCGAGGCGGAATTCCACCTGAACATTACCAAGGTTCTCCAGGCCCCGATGCCGACAGGGATTTCAATCGTGATAAACGATTTCGATCCGGTAGCGGGCACGATCGATGTTGACCTTGGAATCACTCACCCGTTCCCGAACACGGATTACCGCATATTCGATACAAGGCTGATTATCATGGGAGCGGGCGACACGATCGCTAGCGGCTGGGACGGCAGCCTTATATACCCGGCTCCAAGCGGATTCAGGGTCCAGAACGCCGACGGTTACACCAGGTGGTGGAATGCGCCTGAATTTACGACCCCGGGAATTTTCGGATTTCTCCCCAGCGACATCGGGTTCAAGTTTTACGTCCCCGAAGCCACGCTGAACGGGTACAAATATTATGCCGACCCGTTAACCGCGACCGACCCGGTAGTTCCGGATGTAAACACATCCAACCGTGGGACATTCTCCACCGACATGACTCCCCCGAAACTGGACAGGAACTTCCAGCTCCAGTTCCCGGTCAATCCTGACAACGGAAATGTCAACTGGCTCTTCCAGCTTGCGGTCGATACTAACTGGGATATTCCTACTGGAAGCTCCCCGCCTCCAAAACCGATAGATGATTTCCCGCTCCTGGCGAACTGCCCGGAAGCTTTCCATATTGAGGTCAACACCGAGGGCACAACAGCCTGGTTTACAGATACAGGCCTCGGCGGCGACATAAGCCTCCAGATCGAGGTTTTCGACTGGGGAGCACCATCGAATTTCAATGGCATCAATGGAGAGATCGGTTCGATCCTGGTTGAATCGGAAACACTTTTCGATACGCCTTTATATATCGATCTGACGCCATTACCGGGTTCACAGAACACAAGCGGGATTTACGAGATTACGATTCCCGGTGTGCACCCAACAGGAATCGAGAATCAGGAAATTCTGGTTATAGTGACATCCAGTAATCCAAATTCGTATGCCCCGCCCGGTGCCGGATTCGATTACCCGGTGCAGGCTGATCTTGCCGCGTTCGCACTTGTTGAGATCCCGATTTCCAATATCGGACCGACACTGGATTACATCACGGTTGATGTTCCGAACGGCGGCGAAGTCTGGGAAGCCGGTTCGTCGGAGGATATCCTCTGGACGAGTGTCGGCGTTGTCGGTACAGACCTGAGAATTGCCTACTCGCTGGGCGACGGACCGGAAGTGGAGATCACACCATCAACTGAAAATGACGGCACATTCACATGGGACCCGATTCCCATGGTTGAACATTCTGAGGCGCAGATATATATCAACAGCGTTCAATTCCCAACCATAGCCGATACATCGGACAATTTTTTCACTATCACCATTGTCCCGCCACCGGAAATTACGGTCACCGTTCCAAACGGCGGCGAAGTCTGGAACGGTGGTAGCGCTGAGGAAATCACGTGGACAAGTTCAGGTGCGGTTGGACCGAATGTACAAATTGCTTACACGATTTCCGACGGGCCTCCAATTTCCGTTGTTGGATCCACAGAAAATGACGGCTCATACATTTGGGACCCGATTCCTGAAATTAACAATGATGAGGTGAGAGTCAGGGTAACGGATCTCGATAATCCTGTAGTTTTTGATGAATCGGACGCTTACTTTGAAATTTTCACGATGCCCGATCCGGAAATCACCGTACTTACACCAAACGGATTCGAGGTATATCAAAGCGGTACCGCGGAGGATATCACCTGGAGCTCAGTTGGAATGGTAAGCCCGAATGTGAGTATCTGGTATTCGCTGTCTGATGGTCTGCCCGTTGAGATTATCGGCATGACCGAAAATGACGGGTTGTTCACATGGGACCCGATTCCCGAGGTCGAGAGTGAAGAGGTCCGTGTGATCGTCATCGATTATAACTTCCCTACGATTACCGATGAATCGGATAATTATTTCACGATTCAGGCCACACCTCCCGATCCCCAGATTATTGTCACAGTCCCGAATGGCGGTGAAAATTGGGTTGCAGGCGGAGCTGAGGAGATAACATGGGTGTCGATCGGCGATGTGAGCGACAACGTAACAATCGGATATTCAGTCGCTGATGGTATTCCCGTTGTGATTTTTGACCTGATTGAAAACGATGGAAGCTATACATGGGACCCGATTCCCGATCTTGATAGTTCTGAAGTTAGAGTAATCGTTTCGGATTATGATAATCCGTTGATAACAGATGAATCGGATGATTATTTCTCGATTCATACTGAGGTCCCGCCCGAAATTGTTGTAATAATCCCCAATGGCGGTGAGGTGTGGTACGCAGGTGATTCCGAGATTATTGAATGGGATTCAATCGGGAATGTTAGCGCCAATGTTGTCATAGAGTATACGATCTCAGACAGCCTGGTATTTCCGATCGCGACGATGACCGAAAATGACGGCAGTTTTACATGGGATCCGGTTTTCGATATCGACAGCGATGAAGTAAGGATCAAGGTTTCTGATTACGACAATCTGGCAACAAACGATGTATCGGATGCTTATTTTTCAATTTTACCGATGCGGTCAATCACTGTCACAGTTCCGAATGGCGGTGAAGACTGGAAGATTGGATCATCACAGTCTGTTGAGTGGACATCTGAAAGCCTGACCGGACAGGTAAAAATTGAGTACACGCTAAACGACGGTTCACTACCTGTGACAATCGCCTTGGCTGTTGACGATATCGGATCATTCACATGGGACCCGGTATCCGGACCTGCCACAACTACCGCCAGGGTCATTATTACAAGCATCGATTTTCCATCGGTCACAGACCAGTCTGATGAACAGTTTACAATTACTGAAGATGTTGTTCCGCCATCCCTTACACTAACCAGCCCGAACGGCGGGGAGGAACTCGCAGGTGGTGGAATCTGGGATATCACCTGGGACTATGCCGGTGGTGTTGATTTTGTGCGGCTGCTTCTGTCAACTGATTCAGGAGCCACATATCCCGATACGATCGTTGAATCAACCGATTGCGACGGGGCTTTCACATGGGATCCTGTTCCGGTAATCGACACAACACTGGCAAGGGTGAAAATCGAGTGGGTTTCCGATACCGATGTTAACGACGAGAGCGATGCGGATTTCACCATAACCACAGAACCTGTCACCGGATGGAACCCGATTGTCGGACTGACCCAGGTTGCCCTCGATCCAGTACCGGATCAAGGCACTGAGCCAGCGGACATTACGTTGTTCAGTGAAGGGGATAATGAAAGTCGTGGCGAGATTACAAACGAGCCGTCGGACAACACATTCTCACGTTTCGACGACACTTACACCGGAACGACAGGTCCGACCTGGGATTACGCTACTTTCGCATCGCCGCTTCACAAGTTCGATGTCAGCATGGACGGAGCATGGGTGTTTATCACGAACTCGAAC
>DAOVJF010000399.1 GCA_030673355.1 Planctomycetota bacterium
CGTAATGAACGGGCTGTTCGATACGCATAATCCATTTCCTGCTCTCGAATGGAACGTCCAGACGGATCACTGGTCGACAAGCGATATATCATCGGGGATTTACTCAAATTACATGGACACTACATTGGTCAGTCCGGCCATTCCTGCCGGTGACCTTGATGGCCTGATGCTTGTTATTACACACAGGTGGGATACTGAACTTTACGACACGTGCCAGGTGATTTTCCGGATTAATGGCGGAAGCTGGATTACTGTATCACCAGAGCTTTACTATACGAATGATAATTACCCTGACTATGACACCGAGTACTACAATCTGACCGGCTTAACACCGGGTGATTCGATCGAGCTGGGATTCCACTTTAATTCCGACAGTTTCATAAACGATTTCAGGGGCTGGGATATTACCGAGGTGCTTTTAGTCGATAACCAGCCACCGGAAATTACCGGGATTTTCGGGCCCGATACTGTCGACCTGCTCGGACCTTGGACGTACACGGTTGCCGCTACCGACCTGGATGGTTTCAGCGCGGTAAACTGGAGTATCGAGGAATCAGGTATGCCCCAGGTTTATGATGATCCCGGGGACCCTTTGAACGATGGCCTGGCTGACCTTTATTTTCCGGCAGACGGGATTTTCGAAGTCTGGGTAGAAGTAACTGACGCCGCGAATCCACCGCTCAGCTCCACATTCGGGTACTTGGAAGTCGAGGTTGCTGCGATTAATCCCGATGCATTTTTCTCAGATCATTTCGACCTGGACACCGGGGTGTGGCAATTCATGGGTGGTTTGGATGATGGAGCTTACCAGGATTTCTGGCATGTCGACACCCTAGCCGGCATGATGGCTAATGCTGGTGAGGATGGCTGTTATGCTGAAGAATTAACCCAGCCGACAGAGAAAACGGCAAGCGCTGATATTATCTTCCCATCCGGTGGTGTTGAGATTCGGATGAAAATGATTCACGAGCTAGGGACAGAATTAGCCGGAACCGGTGTGCCTTATGACGGTCAGTGGGTTACGCTTGATGGTGGATTAATTGAACCATCCTATGGTTTCCTGTACATAAATGACGGCTGGGATCATGGATATTTTGTCGGATACACTAATGGATACTTAAACAGCACTTTCTACCTTGGAAACAGTTACAGCGACGGACAGCCGCATACATTGACCTTCCACTCGCTTTCATCCGACGCCCTGTCGAATTGCGGAATCGGATGGAGAATCGATTACGTGGAGATTTGGGAAGTTGAGTAGTTGATTAGTTGATTAAAATTAACATCCGGTTTTTAAGGGCGGACAATGATCCGGAGTTGCTTACCTATCACATAGGACAGATGGTCTTGCAGAGGATTTTACTACCGGGGTTGGCCTTAATCACTCATTAATGTGGTATATAATAATTTAACCGCATCGGATAATTGACTCCGCAAGGTACTCAATGTTAACATATTATATTGCAGCTGGATCGTTCCGGATACCAGCTAAGCATATTAATAAACAGGAAAACCGTGGAGTTAGGAAAATATTATTATTACCACGGTGAGTACTGTATATAATTATCCGCTTCAGTATGGAATCAAAATTATAGGGAGCGGTTTAGTGTGCGGTGGCCAGGGATGAGAACAAATGGAATCGACAGGCGATTTTTTAGATAATGACCTTCTTACTTCTTTAACCTCACAGGTTTCCCGTAAGGTTAAGAACCTGCGTACCCTGCTCAAGGTCACGCAGAGCATCAGTTCGGTACTCAACCTTGACCAGCTTTTCAGCATTATCGTTGAGGAAGCAGCGGATATTTTTGGTGCTGAAAAAGCCAGCCTCATGGTGATCGAACCCGGAACTGACTTTATGCGGATCAGAAGTGCGCTGGGCATTCCGGATGAAGTACTTGATACAGCAAGGATTAGAGTCGGCAAGGGTATTTCCGGGACGGTAGCCCAGAGTGGAGAGAGTTTATTCATCAGGGATATTGAAAACGACCCAAGGTTTGGTATTGCCGGCAACCATGGGAAGAAACAGCAGCGATACGACACCAATTCACTGATCTGCGTACCTGTCAAGGATCGCCTTGGATCGGTGCTTGGGGTTCTTAATGTCAACAACAAATCCAGTCATGAGGAATTCACGACGGATGACCTTGATCTCCTGGAGGTAATCGCAAGCCAGGCCGGAATCGCCCTCGATAACGCTCGTTTATTCACTACCGCAAGAAGCCGGATCAAGGAACTTGAAACCATCCATGAAGCGGGAGAACAGATTCTCGAAGCCCAGAGCAGTGACGCGGTGTTGAAACTGCTTGACGATCAGATCAAGGAGATCTATCCCGCCTGCGAACACGGTGTTATTTTCGTCGATCCCGATAACCTGTTCGTCGAATTTCACCATGGCAGCCAGTTTATAAAGGACTTCTTTGAAAGAGGAAAAAAGAAAGGTATCCAGGCGGTCGAAATTAAGGACCTCGACCAGATCTACCAGCGTCCGCTTCTTGGTGAATTCAGAGAGCCTCAGTCAGTAAGGATTTTCGACGATGAAACAATCGATCAGGGAGTCCTGTTCTCGATTCCGATCAGAAACCCCCGCGGCGTTCTTGGATACGTGGATATCTACCTGGAAGACGAAGAGAGCATTAACCTGGAACGTGTACGGGTCCTTGAGATTGTGGTTCACCAGGCTGCATCAAATCTTGAAAACAGGAAACTGTACGAGGAGATGGGACACGGATATACAGAAACCATTCGTGCCCTTTCGTCCGCGATCGACGCAAAAGATAAATACACAATAGGCCACTCCGAGCGAGTTGCCCTGTTTGCGGTGGAACTCGGCAGGGCTCTTGGTTTCGACAGCCAGACACTTAACCTCGTCGAACGTGCCGGAATCCTGCACGACATTGGGAAGATCGGCGTGAGCGAACTCATCCTCGGTAAACCAGGACGCCTTGACGAGCATGAATTCCAGGAGATGAAGGACCATCTCCGAAAGTCCGCTGAAATCCTGAAACCGATTAAATTCCTCGGACCAGCGTACGATGGGCTGGTCACGCATCACGAACGCATGGACGGTCGCGGTTACCTAAAGGTGAAAGGAGATAATATTCCTCTACTCGGTCGGATTCTCGCGATAGCCGATGCGTTCGACGCTATGACTTCCGACCGTCCCTACCGTAAAGGGCTGCCGGCCAGTGTAGCCAGGCTTGAGCTTAAGAAAAACGCCGGTACACAGTTTGATCCTGACCTCGTGGACGTGTTTTGTCATGTTCTGGATAAAAATACCGATGAAAACGGCAGGATGGCTTTCGAACGCCTTGAGGAAATCAACAAGCGGAGCCAGGTCAGTTTCAAGTACGGCAAAGATGCGATGTACACCGTCCTGAAACCTCTGTCCGAGGAAGAGCGCGCCAAGCAGGATGA
>DAOVJF010000117.1 GCA_030673355.1 Planctomycetota bacterium
CATTTGTTTCGCCCTCCCCGAAAATAGCCGGGCCGAAGAAATGACCTGTCACTACTGTCGAGTCGTCGGAAAGCACAGTGACTTCGCGCCCCCTGTCATCGCTGCTCCCGCCGCCACGTTTCGCCCATGCGAGCGTTCCGTCCGTATTATACCTTGCGACGTAAGCATCGGTGTTGCCCGCGGAAGTGATAACGGTGTGATTGGGTTCACCCTGCCCGAATATTGCCGATTCCCTGAAGGTGCCTGTTACCACTGTTGAATCGTCCGATAACGTGATGATACCGAAACCACCATCGTTATCGGGCCCACCGGCGCTAGTCACCCATGCGAGAGTTCCATCCGGATTGAAACGAGCGATGTAAACGTCACCTCGTCCGACCGGTGTGAGAGAAGTCTGATTGGGTTCCCCCTGGCCGAAAATAGTAGGAGTGGAATAGAACCAGCCTGTTGCCACTGTCGAGTCGTCCGACAGGGCCGTGATTCCCCAGCCGTAATCGGTGATGCTCCCGCCGGCACGTTTCGCCCATGCGAGAGTTCCATCCGGATTGTACCGCGCGAAGAAAACATCCCTGTGGCCGGCGGACGTGAGCACGGTCTGATTGGGTTCGCCCTTCCCAAATATACTCGAGGTCCTGATGTGGCCGGTTATAACAACTGATTCATCCGAAAGTGAAGTGATGGCTGTAGCCTTGTCGATATCGTTCCCACCCCCACTTTTCGCCCATATCAGATTGCCCTCTGTCGATGTGAATAACACCTGCCAGGCATCAATCTGACCTGAGAATTCATCGATACCGGTGTCGACAACACGTATGAGGATCGGGGAGTCGTTAATAGTGCCGCCTGAATCATTAAAAATCGTTCCCGTATACTCCGCACTGTTTTCCCCTGCAACCGACTGGGTTAATTCGACAACTCCGTCGAACAGGCCGGGCGCTTCAACCGAGACATTGTTAACAGTTGAAATCCCCTGGTGATCGTACACTGTAACTTTGATCTGTTCAGAGCCGCCGGAATCGGGCCATGAGTTCATCACGGCAAAAACCTGGCATGCTTCCAGGCAATTTGATTCCATAGGGAAGTCATTTACGGGGTCGTCCCAATTGTCAATTTCCATCCAGGATGCATCTACTGCATATCCGAATTTCAGCGGTCCGGCAGGGACATTCAACCTGGCACGTCGATGGTCTTCTTCTCCGGAACTAATCATACATCGCGGATTTTGCCTTCCATAAGCAAGAAACGGGTTCAGGGTTGCGGAAAAATCGTCCCCAAACGACGCGATTCCCGGGAAATAAGTAATTATTGGTGTCGCTTCGTTGTACGGAAAATTCGTTGGATTGAAAAGGGTTGTGTATCCCGATGGATTCAGAATCCTTGGATTGCTACCATCGAAGGAGATTTTCTTCCCGCTACCGGGGAACGTGTAATCGGCATCGGTGATGAAGATAAAGCGCATATCGAAAATTGTATACTGCGGGAGGTTTGGTAGTGGGTGTTTGAGCTTGACGTCACAAGAGAAGTTGCCTGCGTCATAGATTTCAAAATCACTGAACCACAAGCAGTCGGGGCATTGTTCGATGAACGGCAGGATGTTGAGATGCATCCCAACATCCCTGTTTGGTATTACTTCCACCGTCTGGCGATCTGCGGAAATATATACATCGCCAATGTTAAGGAGTAGCCGATTGGTTTGGACTGAAGCGCTTACATCAGGGGGATTTTCTTCTACCGGGGGTAATGTCGTGGTTCCCCCTCCAGACGAACAACCGATAAAAACCAACAACGTTAAAACCGTAAAGCTTATTGGGATTCGGGTTCTCATTCTGAGGACCTCCCATGAAGTGGTATGAAATAATATTCATCTTAAAATTGCATTCATAAATCAGGATTTTTACACACCTTCAATATAAGCTACAGGTTTTCCTTCGTCAATACCGATTTAAGCCTAATTATGGTTGATTTAACCCCCTCCGATAAGTACCATTCTGACCTTGTCAGCTCCCTTTCCAGGGACGCGCAATTTGTTGATGTCCAGACCTGGTTACCGTATCGGAAATTTTTCACATGGCAAACCATAACAATATAGCCAGAAAACCGGGAATTGCTAAAAGTACCCTGTGGCTTGGTGGTATTGTTGGGTTAATCATTGTCGTTGCCAGTCTGTTTATCATCGGTTGTCACTTGATATGGCCGGGGATCGGTGTAGACGGATTCTTCCAGTGGGTACTCGAAGCCTGCCTTACAGCCCGGTACAACCGTATCGTGGCAGGGCAACCGGTCTGGCCCTGGACTTTCTGGATATTCTTTTTCGGATTCCTCGCGCTCCTGGTCTTTGTCCTCATAATCGTCCTCTACCTTACACTGGGTGAGCGAAAACTAATTGGTTGGTTTCAGATCAGGCAGGGGCCGAATCGTGTCGGGCCATGGGGACTCCTGCAGCCGTTTGCCGACATGGTCAAGCTTCTCATCAAGGAAGACATCGTTCCGTACAAAGCCGACCATGCGCTTCATCTTCTTGCACCACTAATAATTTTCGTCCCGACACTGCTCGCATTTGTCGCGATCCCGTTCGCGTCGGGAACGGTTGAACTAAGGCAGGAAATTGTCTCGCCTACATTCGACAGCATGCTTGTCGAGTGGATCGGTGCGGAGGATTTCGAAGCACGCGGGTTCGATTCAATCGGGTTCGTTGAAGCTTCGGTCATGATCGAGGAGGAGCAGAACAGCCATAAGATATGGTGGATCGATCGTGAACTGGATCACGAACCGGTGTTCATTCCTACCGACGAATATGGAAACGACCCGGATAACCGCTTCAGGAATGCAAGTCCAATCAGGCTCTTTGTAAAACCTGAAACCCCGGGACAAAGCGAACCCGAGGAGAGGACTTACTGGACAATTTACGATTATGAAACGAGCGGCAGGGCCTACGATATTCTTGAGATGGACTGGGGCGGATCGGGCGGACATGACAGGATTATTGAAATCGGTCTGCAGGGTGGTTTAATCGATAGCGTTGAAAAGGAAATGGTCAGGATCCTGGAAACAACAGGTCCCGACATACCAACTGACGAGCAATATGACTTTGCCGGTATTCCTCCCAAGCGATATTTTGAAAACCTGTGGGGGAATTATGGTGACGCGATAGGGATCAACAGCCGTTCATTTGATGCAGCCAGCATGGTCCCGGCATTTGCGCGGCCCAGCGGAGTTGGAGCCGTGTCCCGGGATGTGTATACGCCGGACTGGGAATACTCCTGCTGGATGCATCGCAATGTCGATCTTGATGAAGGGAAAGCAAGCCTGGTTTTCGCCAGCGAAGAATTCGATATTGAAAACGATGACTGGTCCACGGCAGAGGGTGCTGTCAGTGTCCAGCGAATTCCAGGCGGCGGCTACGAGGTTATGACATCGGGTGGGAATTCAGCGACCCTTTCCATTGCTGGAGATAAAATCGATGTACTGATCGGGGATGAACCTGTCACTCTAAAATTAAAGGAAAGCCAGCTCTACACCGTCTACGTGATGGGTAAAGACCTTGGGGTTGGGATTGTCTACATCCTGGCTGTGACCTCGATCGCCGTACTCGGCATATTCATGGCTGGATTCGGCTCGAATAACAAGTGGAGCATGTACGGCGCGATACGGTCGGCCGCCCAGATGATTTCATATGAGATCCCGATGGTGCTGGCGATTCTCGGTCCGGTTCTCATGACCGGAAGCCTTTCGACTGTTGCCCTGGTCGAAGGCCAGAGAAATACATGGTTCGTAATCCCGCAGTTTCTTGCATTCTTTGTTTTCCTGGTTGCTATGACAAGCGAAGTCAACCGTTCTCCATTCGATCTTCCCGAAGCCGAATCGGAACTTGTTGCGGGATTCCATACCGAGTATTCCGGGCTTAAATTCGGTTTCTTTTTCCTTGCTGAATACGCGAACATGTTCCTCGCCGCCACAGTAATGACGGTACTGTTTTTCGGTGGATGGAAGGGACCGTTCGAGATACCGTTTATCGGTGAATTCGCATCGAGCTTTATCTGGTTTACCATGAAAAGTGTTTTCTGGCTTGCGGTATTCATCTGGTTCAGGGCGACTTTCCCGAGGTTCCGGATCGACCACATGATGGATTACGCCTGGAAAGTCCTCCTTCCCATTGCAATGTTAAATGTTATTATCACCGCTTACTTCACGTTCTCAGACTGGAATTTCATGATCTGGAAGGAAAATAACTGGAGGATTTATAATTCGTACATCCTGCCGTTATTTACTGGTAACAACCATACAAAGCTATATGCAATTCCGACCATGATTATAGTCGGGATTCTCCTTGTTTGGGATATCTGGGGACGGTATAACGATCTGAAAGCTAAGGCTGTAAAGAAGGAATCTGATTAGTGCGGGAAAATGTCCTGCCTGATTTGCTATAGAAATAATGCCGACAAATAAACCGAAAGAATCGTTTGCCAGGTGGATTTCCAAAGTTGCGATGCCGCTCTGGGGAATTCGTGCCGGCCTGTATATTACCGCCCAGCACCTGTTCCGCAAGAAAATTACGGTCCAGTATCCCGAGCAGCGTCTGGAGATCGATCCATCATACCGCGCGAAGATTTCTCTTCTGAATGAGCCGGGCAGTCACGCCGAAATCTGTATAAGCTGCAAACAGTGTGAAAATATCTGCCCGGTTGGTTGCATAACGATCATTCCGAAGGTCGACGAGAATAAAAAACGCCATGTCGGCACTTTCGATGTCGATTTGTCAAGATGCCTTTTCTGTGGAATGTGCGAGGAAATTTGTCCTGAATTTTGTATCGTTCTCGACGAAGTGTTCGATTATTCCTCATACTCCCGCGACGGGTTGTATCTTACAGTCAGTGGCCTGACACGGGATGCTTCCGACCAGGAATGGCGTGCGATGGTCGAGGTGAAGGAAGCCAAGAAACGGGAAGCGGAAGCGAAGAAAAAGGCACGAGAGGAAGCTAAGAAAAAACAGGAAGAAGAAGATGCGAAGAAAAAAGCCGAAGAAGGAGAGCAGAATTAAAGAATAATGGGCACAGGCGCAGAACAACCTGATGTTTGGACGTACTTTAAGTGGCTATGGCTTAACGGTTTCGGTCTGGCGCAGCCGCACTGGTGGTTTTTCATCCTCTCGTTCGTGATTATCGCAAGCGGCATCGGGACAGTAATCGCGAGAAACCTCCTTCATGCCGCGATGTTCCTCGCTCTATGCTGCATCGGAATTGCAGGAATATTTATTCTCCTGAATGCTGAATTCCTCGCAGCAGTCCAGGTTCTTGTATACGTGGGCGGCATCGTTACCCTGATTATTTTCGCGATCATGTTGTCGGAAAGCATCACCGGCAAAAAAGCGGTTACACATAATAAGCAAAGTATTACAGCGCTGGGTGTATCGATCATGATGGGAATTGTCATGATCGTCATTCTTTTTTACAACCAGGACGGCTATTTTGTCGGACTTGAACGGTGGGCGCTAACGGCGGACCGAAACCCGTTTCCAAATGTCAGTAACGCCCAGATGATCGGCCGCAGCCTGATGTCCACCTACACCCTTATATTCTGGATAGCGAGCATCATCCTGACGATCGCGATGATCGGCGCCCTGATCCTCGCGAAGGCTGAGGATGAGACCGATATAGCGGAACTTGATAAAAATTCTGATTCAGTGGAAGAATCCAGTGGACTGGAGGTAAACGAATGAGCCCCGCAGATCCTCCGATTCATTTCTATATTTACCTTGCCACTATTCTATTCGTAATCGGGATTTTCGGGTGCCTGGCAAGACGCAACGCGATCGCGATCCTTATGTCTCTCGAGCTTATGTTCAACGCGTGCAATATCGTGCTTGTCGCGTTCTGCCAGAGACATGGGGTTACGTATACGTTGCAGGCTTTTTCAAGGGCACAGGATATCGAGAGTCCGGTGGGTCAGATTTACGCAATTTTTGTAATCATTATCGCTGCCGCGGAAGCGGCTGTGGGACTTGCGCTCGCGATAGCGGCATACAGGCATTACAAGTCGATTAATATGGATAATATAAATCTGCTGAAGTGGTGATAGAGCGGAATATTAAAGATTGTTGGTCGGATACAGGCAATAACAAGCCAGTTCCCATATTTCTGACCGGCAGACAATAACGAAATGTTCAATGCACTGTTAACAAATCCGGAGACTCTCGCGCACTGGATCATCATCCTGCCTTTCATGAGTTTCGTGTTTATCGTCCTGAAACTAACTGTGAACATTGACAGGACGTTTAATAAACCGAAGGCTCCACCAAAAGAACCGGTTGATGGCAAACTTCCACGTCGTGGCTGGACCAGCTTCCTGCCGGGAATATTCCTGGTACTTATCGCACTTGTCCTGTTAGTTTTAAAAACGGGCATTCCTGGTTCTGCAGTGATTCTCGATACTTTGAGTAACCCACTCATTACGCTTGCAGATTCTCTTTTTGATCTACGCTACTGGCTCATTTTCGGAATTCCTGTCCTGTATATTGTCGCTTTTCCGGTAAACTCCAGGCGATGGATCCAGAAAGCCTCGCCATACATCTCGGTAGGGGCAATGGCGCTCGGTACCATTATCGCGACACTCCTCTGGATTAAAGCCATGCGGTTCGGGTTACCAACGGATGCGACCGATCCAAATATATGGAAAGAGCCGTTTTACTACACCTGGTTCGCGTTTGGCGACTGGAAAGTAAATATCGGTGTCAGCCTTGATGGATTCAGCATATTCGCGGTATGGATGGTCACGGTTGTAGCAGGATGTATCCAGTGGTTCTCAATCGGTTACATGTGGGACGATGAGTACGGTCGAAAACATTACGCACGGTATTTCGCCGAGCATTCCCTTTTCGCTACAGGAATGCTCATGGTCGTGCTCTCAAATGACATACTTTCTTTCCTGATCGGATGGGAGGTCATGGGCCTGTGTTCGTACCTGTTGATCGGATTTTTCACCTTCAAACCGAGCGCGAACGCAGCCCAGGTCAAGGCATTTATCACCACCAGGATCGGCGATGTGGGATTCATGCTGGGGATTTTCCTGGTCGGCCTGATGTATACATACACCGGGAACCCGATTAATTTTGAATTCGATTCGATCAGGGAAATTGTCGGGAAATACGACTGGTGGGCGGTTGACATGGGATGGCTTCCCACTGCCGCGGCACTCCTGATCTTCCTGGGCGCTGTTGGTAAATCCGCCCAGTTCCCGCTGCATGTATGGCTTCCCGACGCGATGGAAGGCCCGACCCCGGTCAGCGCGTTAATCCATGCCGCCACAATGGTCGCAGCGGGTGTTTTTCTTGTGGCGCGATTTTTCTGGCTTTTCGAGCTCAGCACAACCGCGATGATGACGGTCGCGATTATCGGGGCCATCACTGCATTCGGAGCCGCGACAATCGGTGTGGTCCAGTACGATATAAAACGCATCCTCGCATATTCGACAATCAGCCAGCTTGGATACATGATGATCGGACTCGGGGTAGGGTC
>DAOVJF010000291.1 GCA_030673355.1 Planctomycetota bacterium
GGGGTAATACGATCAATTTTTTCAGCGGTTCTGCCGGGCTCCGGAAACAGGTCTTATCAAAAGGACCTTTCCTGAAGTGACTATGACAATTGGTTGTTATTGAAAGGCACCATAGTAATTGCCCCGAACTCGCATAACTCGTGGCAAAGTCCGCAACCCGCGCATTCGGGGGTCGTCTGAAAAATTTCACCGTCCGGGACAATGGTTTTATAGAAGCAGGCCTTGAAGCATGATCCACAACCCGTACATTTCTCCTTATCAATTACAGCCCTTACACTAAGACGCCTGTCATACTCCTCCAATTTAAGGATGCGGTCGCACACAAGTCCCCTGAACTGCGATATTGAGGTGAAGTTGTGTTTACTCATGTAATCCGCAATCTCAGAATTGATCTTTTTGATAACCTCATAGCCATTCAAAATAACCGCAGTGCAAACCTGAACCACTGTCGCACCGGCGAGCAGGTATTTAACGGCATCCCTCCCGCATGAAACGCCGCCGCTCGCGGAAATATCAATTTCCAGGGACGGCGATATTTCCGTAATCCACCTGAGGGGGTAATGGATCGAGTGGTAGCCCCCATGTCCGGCGAATCCACCGTGCAATATCGGTGCCTGCTTATCAATGTCAATATCAAGGCCGGTGAACCCGTATGAAAATGTCCAATTACTTTTAAATCCGACGGAAGGGTTCCCGGGGATAATTAACATTGTTGGATTTGTGTGCGAAATCCCCGGAAAGCCTGAAGTCACAAAGGCGGGTGATTCAAGGTTACTCGATGGCTTCCCGGCCCACTTGCCGACGAGCGTGCCGTTAGCTTCCAGCTATCGGATTACGTGTGACGACTGCTTCCAGCCGTCGATCAATCCCCGGTGACGACTGCTTCCAGCCGTTGTCCCTGGTTTTTCAATGTTGCCCTCGTTGTTTTGTTCTTCCGTCTTATTTAATATTTTTCCGGAACCCCCGGGTGCCGTTCTCAAGCGGAGCTTGTGGACGAATGATAATCGCTCAAGCTCCGGTGCCGCCTCTACAATCGCTCCGCGATTTTAGAGGTGCTTGATCTTATCGTGACGTTTCTCAAATCCACGGTAACCCGGGAATGCACGAGGCTGTCTCAAAACCTGTTTTTATGCTATACTAATAGTTAACGACATTACTAAACAGGACGAGGGCATGCCGAAAGAGATCAGAGCAGACTACGACACCAACCTATTATTTCCTCCATCGCTTGAAAACTGGGTTCCCGACGATCATCCTGCACGATTTGTGCGTGAGATAGTTGACTTCATGGACCCCGGGTGCCGTTGACAATCTGAGTGAGACATCTAAAACTACCAATCATTCCAAATCTTCGGGTCGAACGTGTTTGTCGACGAAATAATTAGATCCGCACCGGGTGCCGCCCACAAGCGTTCTGACGCCCTCCTTCTTGATATTTAAACAATACATCGCTTCCCAAATTTCTAAACTCTCCAAACACGAAAAGCTTGTGGGTGAAAGGCTCGGAAACCAATTTTGATATGTAGAAAATTGACCTGTTGTTGCCCTGAGGTTTCTCGGGCCACCTGACTTTATTATAATACCATTAACTTAAGTGTTAGCTGAATGAGAAAAAGGAATACTGTAATTATAACCAAAGTTCTCATATATTTATTGCTCCCATTATTTTGTTCAACATCCAACAGAAGCTTCTGACATTTATCACGCTCAAAGAAATAATAACTAAAGCTAAGTATTAATGGGATTAAAGCGTGCTGCATGGGCACTATATCGGCATTTTCTTCCCGGATGAGCTTACAGGATAAGCTTACAGGATAAGCTTACAGGATAAGGTTACCCCAATTGCCGGGCTGCTTCTGAAATAAACGTAATGAAAAGTGATTGGGTAAAAAAAAACCGGGGAATGCTCCTGGTAAAACTGGAGGAAGGTCTGGGGTTCGTAGCGGTTTCGAAGAGAAAAGAAACACTCCGAAGGATGGTTCATGACATTAAACTAGCCCCGGAAGCTTTGACCGTTACGGCGGTCTACAAGATCCCAGGGCATACGGTGACTTCAAATTTAGCGGGGGGGGGATTCGAACCCCCGACCTCCGGGTTATGAGCCCGACGAGCTACCAACTGCTCTACCCCGCGTCGCGGAGGCGATTATACAGTATCACACTTCGCTAAGCAAGTGTTCATTTCACACCCCTGCCTGATCGCGGAAATGATGCGCAATCCCTACAAAATCAGCGGTCTTTGGTTTGTTTACCATCGTTGGATATTCTGGTAATCTTAAATATGCACAGAAATACTCGATTGCCCCACAATATCTCCTCGGGATTTAACAAAATATGGATAAAATATATCTATATATGGTAAACGAACGTTGACTTTGTGGAACTTCTCTGTTAGTCTTCGTTGTTATTTCAATCCCCGATTTGGAAATTGATTGTATTACGGATTGATGTATGCTTTTATTTATCACATTAAGCAGAAAATAAACAAATTCAATTAAGATTGTGAGTAAAAGAATAAAACAATATAAATATAAGAATACCAGTATATCGAATTTTATTCGGATTGTGAAGAAAATGCGGTTCATCTATCTTGTCTATTATTTACCGGATCTTGGAGGATCGACATGCGTAACTGGGTCAAAGTAACAGCCGGTATCTTTTTCATTGGGCTTATTGCCTCTACATCCTGTGGTGGAAAAGGCGGCGAAAGCGGGACAGCGCCGGGTGTTGACGCGGTACATGCGGGAAGCGTTTCATGCGCCGGTTGCCACAAGGAAATCTATGATCTGTTCCAGTTTTCCGGGCACCCGTACAAGTTGAACAAGGTTGAAAATAACCGTGCGCCCGATTATCCCTACTCCGAGGTGCCGGACCCACCCGCGGGTTACACGTGGGAGGATGTCGCCTATGTGATCGGCGGTTTCGGCTGGAAGGCGAGATTTATCGGACACGATGGTTTCATTATCACCGGGGATGCCGACGCGACGACCCAGTACAACCTGGCTAACCGGCAATGGGTTGCCTACCATCCCGGCGAGAAAAAAGCATACGACTGTGGTTCCTGTCATACGACCGGTTATTCAGCCGCGGGTAATCAGGATGGGTTACCTGGCCTGGTTGGGACTTGGTCGGAGCCGGGGGTACAGTGCGAGGCGTGCCACGGTCCGGGAAGCACCCACAATGCGAACCCCACATCGGCGACGATAAACCTGAAATTGGATCCTGCTGATGCATGTTCGTTGTGCCACATCAGAAGCGACATAAATGTGATAGACGCGAGCGGCGGATTCATCAAACACCACGAGCAGTCGGAAGAGCTGTTACAATCGCCTCATAATGGAGTTCTCAAGTGCACCTCATGCCACGATCCACACGCAAGTGTTCTTTACAGGGACACCGGCCATAATCCGGACGGCGGACTTGTGTCGCAGTGCGAGGATTGTCATGAGCTTCAGGCTGAATTCCAGGCTGTGCCGATCATGCCCATGGCGGGAGTCGAATGTACCGACTGCCACATGGCGCCATTGGTGAAATCCGCGATAGGTAATCTCGACACGTTCACGGGCGATGTAAGCAGTCACCTGTTCAGGATCAACACCAGTCCGAGCGCGCCTCAGTTTAATGCGGACGGCAGCGAAGCGATGCCATACATAAATCTGCAGTACGCATGTCAACGATGCCATATTGAGGGTGGTGGAGCGTCGGTGCGGTCGATTGAATCGCTTGCGGCAATTGCCGATGGCTATCACACGCCCGCGGGAGCGGGGCAGTATGTCGGGAGCGCGAGGTGCTCATCGTGCCATTCAGGAATTTATGAAAAGTTCATTCGTTCGGGCCATCCATACAAGCTGAATCCGGTTGACAACGGATTGCCTCCGGAATATCCATACAGCGAAGTGCCGGATCCGCCGGCGGGTTACACATGGAACGACGTCACCTATGTAATCGGGGGATTCGGATGGAAAGCGAGATTCATCAGGACGGATGGCTTCATTCTCACCGGGGACGAGGTTCAGTACAATCTTGCCGATGGGAGCTGGGTCGCATACCATTCCGGTGAAGAGAAGCCGTACGACTGCGGCCCATGTCATACTACGGGTTATGTGGCAGAAGGAAATCAGGATGGATTGCCCGGGATCGTCGGTACCTGGTCACAACCCGGTGTTCACTGCGAGGCCTGTCACGGAGCGGGCGGGGCGCATGTCAGCGCGCCGTCGAAGCTGACGATCAACATGGAGATGGATCCTGGCGATGCGTGCGCGCTTTGCCATATTCGTGGGGATATAAACGTTATTGATGCTTCAGGTGGGTTTACAAAACATCACGAACAGTACGAGGAGATGCTCCAGTCCCCGCATAACGGAATTCTGGAATGCACGTCGTGCCACGATCCGCACGCGAGCGCGGTTTACGAGGATGTGACCTATAATCCGAATAAGGGAATCAATAATGATTGTTCATCCTGCCACCCATTAGAGGCCACGAAGCAAAGGTCCGCGAACATGGCAGCAGTGCTTGACTGCATCGACTGCCACATGCCGCAGA
>DAOVJF010000404.1 GCA_030673355.1 Planctomycetota bacterium
GCTGATCTTGATCTCACGGCGAAGTCGCCCGGCATCGAGCTGCGCCTGCTTGAATTCCTCGTCAAGCTTCGCGATTTCCTCGTCAAGACGCTGGGTTTCTTTTTCAAGCCCAACGTTCTCCTCTTCAAGCTTGGCGATTTCCACGCGTATCTGCTTGTTCTCTTCGAGTTTATCCTCCTTGCCCTTATGAGCAGCCTGCAGCTGCGTTTCGAGCATAGAGATCTCTCTTGTCAGGCGTATGCGTTCTTTTTCAATTTGACGTTGTTCCATGAGCTCTCAACCATCGGAGGTGTTCGCATATTTACGGAACTTCAGTACTTATTATAAAGTTTAGCGAGAAAATGGGACTCGTATTCCGCTTTTATTTTTATTGCGCGGTTGGCACTGAATTGCACCTTATCGCATGCATGCTTCTCGATACGCAGTTTGCTCTTTTCCTCGCCGATTGCTTCCTCGAGCTTCGCCTGCATGGCTTCAAGGCGCTCCCGCTCAGCCTGGGCCATGTCAGCGGAATTCTTGAACTTCTTTTCTTCCTTCTTCAGATCGGTGATCTCTAATCTGCTCTTGAAATTCTGGTTCTCTTTCCGGTCGAGCCTTTCATTAAGCTCATCAATATCTTTCTTGATGTTGATTTTCTTAACCCTGAGCCGCTGAAGTGTTTCCTTGTGCTCGATAACTTCCTTGGACTGATCCCATTTTTCCTGCTCGCTCGCATCTTTCTGGGAGGTCAGACGGCGAAATTTTTCGCGCATCTCTTCGATTTCAGCTTCTGTTGTACCGCCTTCAAGCAGGATTTCGCTCTCCGAAAATCCGGGTACAGGCGATGACATGGACGGAGCCGCGGCAACCCGTAACGGATGCTCACTGCGCATCTGACGAGTCATCTTATCCTTGAGCTTCTGATTCTCCTGCTCGAGTTTTCGAACCTTCTGACGCTCAATTTCCAGTTTCAGGTTAAGCTCCCTGACCTCTCTTTCGAGCTCAGTAACCCGATCATTAGTCATTCAGGAAACCTCCACACTAAATTCATGTGAGGTGGAATATACCATATTTTAAAGCTATTTTCACAGCCTGAGTCTGATAATAACAATACTTCTCCACTTTCCAGCTACTTTAACCGGTTTATTCTCCCGGCAAGGCAGGATTCTTCCTTTTCCAGGACCAGCAATCGTCCCAGTATTTCAGCCGTAAGATCGCGGAGATCCGGCTCATTTCCCCCATTATCATTTTCCGGTTCCGCCAGGATAATCCGGTCCAGAATCCTTTCAGTTAACAGGTCCTGCAGGTTCGAATTGGCATACTGTAGTTTTTCCAGTGTCCTCTGACGGTCTCTCTGGTGGATCTCAAGAGTCTCCCGGAATATCTCGATATTGCCGTCAAGTTCTTTGATTTGCCTTTCAAGCCGCTCAACTCCCGCGATTCCACCAGTCTCCATATCGATCTTAAGTATGTTCAGCCGAGACCTGAATGATGCAAGCTTCGATTCCTTCGATAGACGACCTTTCTGAAGATCGAGAACGGCATCATGAACGCGAATACGCTTCCGAATCAGTTTCACCCGTTTGAGCCTTAGTTTTTTCCCCTTGCGGATTATTTCTCCAAGTTTTTGCCTTAATGTTTCGAGGTATCGCTCAAAGTCGGATAGAGATGAATCTTCCGCCAGGCGATGTTTCAATATGAGTTTAATGTTTTCAGCCACACCCGAACTATCCACAAGGTCTTCAGATCCTGAGATGGACACCGGTAAACCTTCAGGCTTACCATTCTGTGGATCAACCGGGCGCTCGCGGGTCAAGCGAGAATCTCCTTCGTCCATGTAAGCCGAGGACTAAGAATTATCCTTAACCCTGCGAACTTCGAGTTCTCCCTTTAAAAGCGAAATCTGTTGTTCGAGCAGGTCGATCTTTATTGATAATTGCTCTACCGGTAGCCCATTGAGTTCAATTCGTTCGGTCATTTCGTCCATGAACTGGGGAAGGGCGAATTTTGAGTAACTCTCGGTATTGGTAATTCGATCGGCCAGTGTTATTGTAAGAAAGCCCTTATCGTCAAGTGCATATTCAATTTCAATTTCAGCTTTGCCGTCCTCGCGAAGCGTAAAATTCCCCAGACCGGCCTCCCCAACGAAGATATTTTCATCCGCGTTCTCCTTATCCCCCTCCAGGACGATGACATTAAGCTTATCAAGGCTCTTTAATTTCGCTACAAAATGCTTCCTTTCCGCTACCGGTGGAATCGTACCCACCCCAAGGAATATCCTGTACCTGTTACCGGGCATCTCCATGCCGACCGATCTTTCCAGCCGCTTTTTAATTTGCTGCTTTGCCGGTTTCTTGGATCGCGACCCCGATGCTTTTTTGGTTTTTCCTTTTTGCGAGCCTTTCACCTTTTTTTCCTGTACTGAATCAACATCATCGGAAGACACGGTATCATCCCCTTTCCCAAAGTTCTCTTCCCTTTCGACTGTGTTATCAGTATCTGCCATAACTACAACCTGGTTTCGCACCAATTCTATCAGAAAATTTACTTATGTGAAACAATTATAATTCAACTATTATCCAGGAAACAAACATTACTACAAAACTCGATGCAATTACAACACCGGATGCCGCAAGCCTTTTTCCCTCAGGCGATATGAATCTGGCGATTAATACTGCCGACGGGATAAACCCAAGGCCCCAGAACCCGGCAGCCAGTAGGCCTGTGAAGAGGAACACCGGATAGGCCACAATCGTCCTCACAAGGAGCTCCAGGCTTCCCGAATTTGAGAAACGATATATCCAGTTTCCTGCCATTACAGAAACGCCAAAAAGAAACCAGCAAATAAATATCGTTCTGGACAGATCGGGACCTGCCCCTGGATATTTCATCAGATTCGGCTCTGGATCGAGCTTACAAGTCCATACAGCTTCAGTCTGGAGTTGATCGCCAACCGGAACATATATGAACCTGCCCAGACTTTCCCCATTATCCGGGATACGGATAGCCGATAAAAGGCCATTTGCATTAAAATTAGTCGTATATTCATCAGCCGGCCCAAGGATTTCCCAGGGTTCGGTCATTATTATTTCATTGACCGGTGGAACAAGGCTGTAATCTCCGGTCAAATATATTGCCGATATATGCACGGACTTTGGGATAACTATGACCAGATCTTCAATATCTCCATGGTAAATATAATTAATGACAATTCCATTTCCCTTACCAGGCTCCTCAGAATCGCAGATATAAAATCCATGCTCGACTGTATTCAGAACCCGCCATCCATGGAAATCACCAGTTCCGGCATAATTGGCCGCGGGAAACTGGTATCGCCGCCAGTCATCCAGACGGAAGTACCAGTCA
>DAOVJF010000520.1 GCA_030673355.1 Planctomycetota bacterium
GAACTCGAACACCGAACCATTCCCGAGCGTCGAGGTAAATGATTTGACGTACTGTGCTTACACCGCCTGTGATAATTCGAACGGGGATTTTTCCGATACATTCTGGCATTTGTATGGTGATGGGGGCGACCCCGATCCTGATGAGCTTCCATGGCGGAGGGCGGTAGATTTCTCATGCGGTGTGCCTGGTGGAATCGATGACACAACTGCATATCACCTTGTGACGATCGCCGATCATCCGGACAATCCCCAGCCCCATGACGGCAACATCCTGCTCGGAGCCTGGAACACGCCCTATGACGCCGATTCGAACCAGGCCTGGCTCCTGGACTTATCAACCCAGGGTGGAGGTCAGGGGCTGATCGATGATACAGATCCTGCCTTGATGGCCCTGGCTGTCGATGACAATACTGACATAGAAATCGATGACGAACCCGCTGTCGCCCTGTGGGTTCTGGGGTCGGATGGTGTTTCACAATGCAATATCCTCGTATTCAGTACCGGTGATGTGTCCTTTGTCGACAACCAGCTCGACAGTGAGGAGTTTGGAACCGCAATTCCTGTCGATCTCGAATTCGCAAACGCGAAGGACTTCGGGTATTCGGTAAGTATCAATGGTGATTTCAACTGGCTCTGTGCTCTTTTGGATAACGGAGATGGAACCTGGTCAGTCGGCGTTTGGGAATGCGATTATCTCGCAGGTCCGCCCGCCGAGTTTACATTGATCGATATCACCGACCCGATTGCAGGAACTCCCTTGGGTCTGGATATCGATGGAACCGACTTTGAAATCCACGTCCTGGCCGACAACGGAGGGGTAATCGAGCTGACAGTGTTTGATTACACGCCGTAAGTTTAAAATAAGTCATAAAAGATGAAAGGAACAACACGATGGATATAAAGAAAATTATCACAGGAATATTCATAATCATTGCTCTGGCTCTGGGAATTTTTATTGGCTTTAAAACCGTCCCGGCGCAGGCGGATACAGCTTACGGTACCGGGGTAGTCGTAACTCAGGGCGTTCAAGAGGCTAACGAAGTTCCGCAGTCGACGTTAAGATTGCGGGGTAACTGAGACCGACGCTGATTATCAATGCATGATTGGGCGTGGGATTGCTAATCACACTATTTCGACAATTATCGGGACTGAGCATATGGAGAAGGCGCCGTGGTTGTCGGTGACGCGGAGAAAGACCGGGCCGTCGTAGTCGGACGTGTATTCGTGCGTGGGATTGTCGGGATCGCCGGTGTAGTCGTCATCGCCGGGTTCACCGAAAATACGGTCGCCGTCGAAGTCCCATTCGTAGGTGAGTGTGTCCCCCTCGTTGGGATCGTATGTAAGGATTGCATCGAATTCAATCGCCGCGGGGGATGGACCTTGGTATGGCATGGGCGTGAAGACATGTAATATGCAGACAGGGGGGAGGTTTAATTCATAATATGTGAGGACAGCGCCGTCGGCGGTAGCATGGAGGGTGTAAAAATCCCCGGACCAGGAGACGAAATGATGGACACCACCAAGCCCTTCCCACAATTCCCAGCCAGGATCGGAATACAAATGATGTGTATATACAATCTCACCCTCGGGGGAGCGCTTTACTAAGTGTGTGCCTGGTTCTTCCCCAGTGAATTGATATTTGTAGCCATACATGTCCTCCAAACATTGAGATAATGTTCCATGGGGGGTAATAAAGCTAACCATATCATCGAGCTCTTCCCAGGTTCCCACGAAACTAATGTCCTGTGGCTCTGACATTGATCCATCCTGAAAGAATTCGATCACATAGCGGTCTATATACCAGGTATCATCAACCTTGCTCGAATTTGTCCTATAAATGACCCAGAATGAGCCTGAATCTGAAGGAAAAATCGAGCTGATATGTACATCTGGATAGGGTAGGGGTACTAGCAGAATCAAATCAAGGGTTGAATCCAGAAGGCACAATGTACCCCCACTTCCTATGAGGACTTCACCAGTTTCCGCGATAGCACATGCTTGGGTAAAAGGAAGTCCTTCCTGACGTAAATTTATCCTATTGATGAAAGTCCCATCCGATGCAAACTTCATCAATTGTTCTTCGTTTATTATGCCCTGCGCCACCACTATCTCACCAGTGCTTGTCACGGTCCACGGACTAGGAGGAAACATTAAGAGGTCAATACCCGGGTTTTCATTCCATAACGTGTTTATCATTCCGGGATCGTCTCCCCAGGGGATGGTGTAAAGGACTTCCGGTGTATAAATAGATTCAGCAGTTGCAGGATTCAAACTAGTCAAAGCTGGGAAGATCAGCAATGAAATGAGAATTATCAGGCTGGAGTTTATCTTTTTATTCATCTCTGGTTCCCTGCTGA
>DAOVJF010000502.1 GCA_030673355.1 Planctomycetota bacterium
CGGTAACCCCCGCGAGCCGTCCACCCGGAATCCATCCCGGACCGGTAAGGCCTTTCCATCGTGCCGACGCTCCGGTCGCGAGCAGGACCGCATCGAATCCCTCAGTCAACAGGCTGGTAAGGCTTGTTTCATCTTTGATTGCCCGTCCGCATTTTATTATTACACCGAGGTCGGTAATTCGTTCGATATCGCGGTTCACCGCACTCGAAGGCAGCTGAAATTCAGGAAGGACCTGTGTCAGCATACCGCCCGGTTCGGCCTCCTTCTCGAGTACCGTCACGCTGTGCCCCATAAGGGCAAGGTCGTGAGCTGCGGTGAGTCCGGCAGGACCGCTTCCGATAATTACGATTCTGTTTCCGGTCGGTGGAGGGAGGTCGGGAAGCGGTGCGTCTTCACCCTTGCGGGATTCGTACTCCGTGACAAATCGCTTGAGATGCATAATCGCGATCGGTTCATCGATATCGCCGCGTACACATTCGTTTTCGCACGGGTGAAGGCATACCCGTCCGCATGCCGATGGGAAAGGCATATGCTTCCTGATGGTTGCCAGTGCCCCCGAGTAATTACCGTCGGCGATCTGGCCGACATAACGCTTTACATCAATACCCGCGGGGCATGCACGTCTGCATGGAGATTCCTGTACCGGTTGAAATTCAAGCTCACGCCCGGCAATTTTGACCATGATAGTGCGTCTGTCCCCGGTGGCTGTCACGATGTGTCACCTCCATCGGATTCATCGATGCAAACTTCGGCCATGAAAACAGGATGCTCGAAACCCGCCATTGAGGCAAGTTCAGTATATTTCTGATCGATATCGCATCGCCAGCAGCGGTAGCTGTTCGCGCAGACCCCGCCGGGATAGAAACCCATAAGAGTGTAACGGCACGGACGGATATCACCATGGCGTGATTTTAAAATTTCGGTTTTCAATCCCTCCATTTTCATCGCGGTTGTCGGACATACCGATGAGCATGCCCCGCACCCGATGCATGATTCAGGATTCTCCATGAAAGGCATGCAGATATCGCGCTCCGGACCCCGGCTCATGAATCCAAGCGCCCTCGCTCCGACAACCTCATCGCATACACGTACACACAGTCCGCAAAGAATGCAGTCATCGCCGCCGGGTTTCTGCGGCTGGAATCGCGAACTCATTACTCCATGTTTCCCGGCAAACTCCACAATCGCGGGTTCTATAGGGCAGCGCCCGAGCAATGCTTCGATCGACATTTTCCGGATCTTCTTAACGTCCCTGCCTTTGGTGTCGATCACATCGCCGTTTTCGACAGGATAATTACATCCGGTGACGAATTTTGATTTACTACCCCAGGAAACCTTGACCATGCAGACCCGGCAGACACCGTAAGGCTCAAGGCGGTCGTGATGGCAGAGCGTTGGGATAGTGATTCCTTCACGATTGAGGACATTGATCAGGAATTCGCGGTCCTCGGCTTCGACCTTTTTATTGTCGATTGTTATTTCAATGCGGTCAGGCATTATTTTTTAATTTGTCATGCCCGGGACGGGCATGGGACTCAGTTTCATGCGCAGGATGCACAAGTTACTGAAATGCACATGTTACTTAGCAATCGCACCGAATTTGCACGCCTTGTAGCATTCATTGCATTTGATACAAAGCAGGCGATCGATCGTATGCGGCTTGTCTTTTACACCGGAAACTGCACCGGTGGGGCACACGGCTACGCATTCAGCGCATCCAGTGCAATTTTCTTCTATAACGCGATATTCAATCAGTGCCCGGCATACTCCGGCAGGGCATTTCTGCTGGGAGATATGATCGGTGTACTCGTCGCGGAAATAGCGGAGTGTGGACAGTACCGGGTTTGCCGCCGACGTTCCTAACGCACACAAACTCCCGGCTTTCATCCACTCACCGATTTCCTCGATGTAGTCCAGATCCCTGGTTTCACCCTCACCCTTTGTAATACGCTCAAGAATCCTGTCCAGTTCCTTCAAACCCTCGCGGCATGGCGTGCATTTACCGCATGATTCCTGTTCCTCGAATCGGATGAAATGCAGGGCAAGGTCCACCATGCAGGTATCTTCATCCAGTACAATAATCCCACCGGCGCCGAGCATGCTTCCCGCTTCATCGAGAGAATCGAAATCCAGCGCTAGATCGAGAAGAGATTCCGGCAGACAGCCCCCGGACGGCCCCCCGGTCTGGACAGCCTTGAATTTTTTACCGCCTGGAATTCCACCGCCGATGTCCATGATCAGCGTTCTCAGCGTTGAATCCATCGTGATCTCGACCAGGCCGGGATTTTCGATGTTCCCTACCAGGCTGAAAACCTTAGTTCCCGGACTGCCGTTTGAGCCAAGACTACTGAACCTATCAGCTCCTTCAAGAATTATTCGCGGTACATTCGCCCACGTTTCGACATTGTTTAAAACTGTCGGTTCGTTATGGTAACCATGTTCAACAGTATGGACATATTTTGCGCGCGGTTCGCC
>DAOVJF010000599.1 GCA_030673355.1 Planctomycetota bacterium
ACTTGGACTGCGCCTGCTCTCTCAATTGGAGGATATATTTTTTGTGCTCGGTCTCCAGGGCCTTCTGACGCCTTTCCGCAGCCCTGCGCGCGAGAAATCCGTTCTGCCCGCCAGCTACTTTCGGGAACAGGTAATAACACAATTCGCTTTCCCTGTCCGGATAAAGCCCTTCCGACTCGAATTCCCCGGATTCGTCAAGTGTGTAATCGAAACCCGATGGATCGTAACGGGTTTCTTCCCTCTGCCCGGTGATCTGTTCCCTGAAATCGGGATCGATATCGACAGGGGTTTTCCCGAATTCACCTTTCACAAGACGGACGTAGTCGACAATATTGTTCTGCCAGCGTCCGAATTTCACATTATTAACCGCCTGGACTCCGACGATCTGGCTTGTCGGCGTCACAAGCGGAACGTACCCGCATGCTTCCCTGACCACTGGAATTTCTTCCAAGACATCCGATAACCGGTCGATCATCCCGAATGTCTCGAGCTGGGAAAGCATGTTGGTAAGCATTCCTCCCGGCACCTGGGCGTCCCGAACAGCATCGTCGGGCGGCGGGAATCCGAGGTCGGCTTCGATCTTTTGCATGAGGGTCGTGGCAATTTTCAAATCACCCAAGGTAATCGCGACAATCACGTCATCGGCTAACATTTCAAGTTGCCCTGTCACATTAAACGGCTCAGGTATGTAATCCTGGAATTTATCGTACTCGTTCAATGATTTCCTGATATCCCTGAGTTCCGTATCGATTTTTACGAAATTCGACGTGTCGAGACCGTCATCGAGTCCAAGGCGCTGGGCGAAGAAATGGAGAAGCTCTACCGATGGATGCGATGAACCTCCGGCGAACGGCATGAAGCAGGTATCGATACAATCAATCCCCAGTATCATGGCTATAACAGCGGTAATATGCCCGTAGCCGGGAGTGCAGTGGGAATGCCAGTGAATCGGTACAGTAAGGGATTTTTTGAGCGACGGGATCAGCTCCCATGTGACCTCCGGCGTCGCGAGTCCGGCCATATCCTTGACCGTTACAATATCCGCGCCGAATTTTTCATAGGTCTTGCATTTATCGGTCCAGTAATCGACCGTGAAAATCGGTCCGGTGGTATAACTGACCGCGGCATCGACTTTCCCGCCCGCGTCCTTCACCGACTTTATAGCGATCTTCAAATTTTCCGGATCGTTAAGGGCGTCAAAGATCCGCATGATGTCGAGGCCGCGACCGAGTGCCGCCACCGAGAAATCCCTGATGATGTCAGCCGGATAGGGCTGGTATCCAAATAAATTCGCGCCCCTGCAGAGTGCCCTCGTAAATGAATGACCCTTGCAGGCCTTTGTGATTAATCCAAGACGTTCAAACGGATTTTCATCGAGATACCGCATGCAGACATCGAGTGTCGCCCCTCCCCAGACTTCCATGTTATAAAAACCGGACCGAGCGATATCCTCGACCACTCTCATGATCTGCTCTCCGGTCATCCGGGTCGCGAATAATGACTGGTGCCCGTCGCGAAGTGTAAGGTCATTGAACCTGACAGA
>DAOVJF010000538.1 GCA_030673355.1 Planctomycetota bacterium
CGGCATCCAGTCCCGTTCCAGGTAACTTGCGCGGTTTCTCGGATTTGGATCGAGGGCGGTTTCCCATTCGATCGCATGGACATGATGCCTTGCGTTCGGGAAATGCGGGATCAATTCGCCTTTCTTATCGTAAATCGTGAGTGAACCTGAATGGTCGAAATGAAGGTGCGACAGGATCACGTGATCTATATCTTCCGCACTCAACCCCAGTCTGGCCAGTTCCTCATCGATCGATGTTATGTGATCGACACCATAGATGAACTCGAATTTCTCGCCGTTTTTATTGCCGATCCCGGCTTCTATCAATATTTTCCGATTTTTATTGACCGCAAGCAGGCAGGAAAGGCACATATCGATACGGTTGCGTTCATCGGGAGGTTTGACTTTTTCCCACATGGGTTTCGGGATGACTCCAAACATCGCTCCGCCGTCGAGACGGTAAAGGCCGTCGGATATGGCGTAGAGGGTCCAGTCGCCGAGTTTGTATTCAGGGGGTTTTCTGTCTGGCATTGTTAATCTCTTTCTATATCCATGCGCAGAATGCACATGTTACTGAAGATCATGCGCAGAATGCGCATGTTACAGGTACAAGGCTACATGTCGTATCAAATTATTTGCACAAACGCAACTATTAATTAAACTTAATGATTACTATTTATTGAACCTATTGTATTTATGAAAGGTCTCAATCAGCAGGAACCTTAAAAAGAATAGAAACCTCCTCACGATGTGGTAAAACATGGAACGGACGATATAGACATCGTCCGTTTCGTGATTTTAGATCCCTTGACATCACATCTTCTTGTAACATGCGCTTGAAGCACATGTTACGTTAAAAAGGGCCTGCGATGTCGGCATTGATCCATTCTATCTGGAGGGCTGTGATATTGACAATAATAAGGACAAGAACCCATATCCAGTATAAAATCAGGGCTGCGAGAGGGGTTTTACCGTTGTGATTTTCGCGCCAGGTTTCGACACCGGCTACCATGAGGATGAGGATCGGCAGGAAAATGAAAAGTTTGAAGAAGAAAAACCAGGGACCGTAGAAGGTTTGAAATATCGTATAAACCACCGCTGTCGACAACACTACCAGGATTACGCCCTTTATAAAATGATTCGACCGGGGGAACATAATTATGGTCCATAAAATTGTGACAGCAGGCGCGGTGACCGCCAGAAGTACACCGGTTTTATCGAGTTGAAGGTTACGATCGTCCGATGGGACCCATAAGTGGAGAAACCTGAGCATGTTCTGTAAAAATCCGCTCGCGATATTTTCCGACCAGTAGGTTTTGCCGTGTGTGCCGTAAAACACAAGCACCTGGAAGACATTCATATCCCGGTAGTCTTCCGGGTTTGGTCCCCACTTTGCGTAAGCCCAGGCCGCATAGCTGAGAATCAGTAAATACGGGATCGCGACCGCGAGAGTCGATGCCAGTGCAACTTTGAATCCGGCAAGCAGACGTTCTTTTGATGAAGGGTTATCTTTCCCTGCAAACCACATTGCATGCGTTATCAGTGCGAAAATTGTGAATATCGAAATTTGATGAAACAGGCACGCGATGACAAAGGTTATTATGGAGGGGATATAATTTTTCAGAAGTCCCTGATTTTCGGCTCTCCAGGGAAGATAGAGGTATGTCAGCCAGATCCAGATTAACGCTGGCATATACTGGGCGCCATCGTTCGCGAAGTGCATGAATGTGTAGGCAAACGCGCACGCGATCGCGGTCGGGAGGGCGAAGAGGGTGCCCGGGAAGAGTTTACGGAGAACGACATAGGTCAATGAAACATTTACCGCACCAAGAAATCCGTTCAGAATCTGCATCCAGGTCAGGGGATCGAGCCTTTGTACATTGGTGAAGAGCCACTGTATCCAGTCCGCTCCGTGATAGGTAAATTTCAACACGGGATAATAAATCAGATGGTGCGGGTGACATCCGAGCCATGGTTGCCAGAGTACCAGTAGATCCCGGGATGTGGGAACGGTATCGACATGCTGCCACGCGACAGGGAGAATTTCGTACCAGATAAGGGCGAGAATAAACAGAACCCATAGGGTGATCTGTTCCGTTCTTCTCATTCGGATTCCGGCTTTGTCATTCCTGCCGGTTACATTATTTTTCTCCGGCTTACCCATTTTTTACCTGAA
>DAOVJF010000531.1 GCA_030673355.1 Planctomycetota bacterium
CGATCATCAGCCCAAGACCCTCTTCCTGCCTTCTGCGTGCGACACGTGCGGCTTCCCGGGCCTGCACGAGCGCCTCTCTGCCGACCTCAAGGTTGCCAAGCTGGGTTTTCACAAAAAGAAACGCCTGCTCGACCTGTTGCCGGATAAGGGTTTCAAGAGCGTCACGTTGCAGGTCAAGTAATTCAAGCTGCGTTTCGAGAGGTGCGATGCGGTCATCAACGCTCCCGAAATCATAAAGGTCCCAGTAAAGTGTGAGGGTCCCGGAAAGCGTTCCATCGGACGCCGATAGATCGCCGCCGCTTCCGGAATAGTCGGCATTAAGGCTGAGTCCCGGGATTCTTGAGGATCGAATCGAATCTATCCGGGCTTGAAGCGCGTCCCTGTTCGCATCCAGCGATTTAAGCGATGGACGGTTTGCCAGTGCCCAGTCCCACAGGATTTCAATCGGGTACGGGATTTCAGTTTCCGGAAACTCGACCGGAAGCAGCTTCCAGCGGTCCGTCAAATCACCGGTTACGAGTATTGCAAGTGCTGATTTAGCGAGTTCGAGATTGTTTTCCAATCCATTAACCGACTGCGCCAGTTGCGATCTCGCAACCTGTGCTGCAAGTAGATTATTCAATGGAATCAGTCCGGCATCGAAATTAGCCTGGGCTGTACGGCCGACCTCGTCGAGATGTTCGAGGGATTTACCCATCGCCTCAAGTGCAGCTCCGGTTTCCAGGACATTCATGTACGCCTGGATAACATCGAGCGTTTCGTATGCCTGTTCGACAAGAAGGTCGAATTCCGCGGCCCTGATACTGGCATTGCTCGAGCGTCTCAAAGCGGATCGCCGTCCGCCGTTGTAAATCGGATATGAGAACGACAATCCCCATCGCGTGGATACCAGGCCCTGCATGGTGAATTCAAAATCAGGTGTACTGACAACGCTCGAGGAATCGTACCGGGTGTAATTGTAAAAAGCCGAGAGATCCGGAAGAAATTCACTCATGCTGTTTCGCCGTTCAGCATACGCGCTCTCAATACCGAGTTCACTCGCACCGATGGAACGGTTATATTCAAGCGATAACGCAAGTGCTTCGTAAAGTGAAAGTTCAGGAAGTATTGTCGAAACCTGAATTTCCTCGTCCTCATAACCCTCCGGATCGCCGAAAGATTCAATTAAAAGGTCGTCAACCGGATTTCCTTCAGTACCATTTACGCCTGTATCGGCCTCAGCGAGCAACAGGTCCTCAAACCCCTGTGCCGCCGGGCTGAACGATATCAGCATGGGTAAACACAATAATAAAATTATTACTGGCCTATTCATTACTGCCTCCCGCTACCGGCCGTACTCCGTTCAGGAAAATTCCCCGCGCCTGTTTAACCGCATCCTCGATATTGATATCCGTATCCGGGTCACTCCTGAGCCACAGGTGAATTACGGCATTTGAAATTCCACCCATCGACGCAAGTACCATCGTGTGTGGGATATCATCGCGGATCTCGCCGGCTTTCTGTGCATCGATCACCAGCGTTTCCAGACTTACCAGCATATCCTTCACCGTCGACCTACAGCTTTCAAACGACCGGGTTTCCATGTACCAGTTGAACCCATGAAATTCACTAATGAAAAGACGAGCGAATCCACGGTTCCGCCAGATTCCTCGAAGCTTGGCTTCCATGACCTTGAACAGCTTTTCGGACGGCCCGATCTGCAAACTGAATATCCCGGCCAGGGTACTTTTCATGTCCTGTACTTTGCGGTCGACAATTGCGTCGATTATTTCCTGCTTGCTTTTGAAAATCTGGTAAAGACTTCCCTTCGCAAGTTCAGAACGTTCCGCAATTTCCGAAACAGTGGCGCCATCGAAACCGGTTTCCGCGAAAAGAAGCTCGGCGGCGTCGAGAACGAGTCCCCGACGGAATTCCTCCTCAAGCTCCTTGCGGGATTTTCCGTTTTGTGAGTTAGTCATGTGTATATCACCCCTTCAGGCATTATGACTGCACGGTCATTTTATCATACCAGCCAGCCTATATACTAGCCAAAGCCGTCATTGCCAAGACTTTTCGGTAAATTTTTTGAAATTCACGGTCGGTTATTTGTAAGACCAGTTCTACTTGAAATTATTTCTTCGGGGACACGTGCTTTTTTCCCTAATCACTACTTAGCGTGATTCAACCGTGTAACTGGAGAAAAAAGACATGTCCCCAGGGTCGTCACTGTAAGGGGATCGTCACTGAAAGGGGACA
>DAOVJF010000469.1 GCA_030673355.1 Planctomycetota bacterium
GCCAGAAACCTCCATATGAAAGCACCTACTATCACGGTGCTCGCCAACCGCCTTGAAATCAAGGGTTTAATTCGACGCCAGCGTGGCACTGAAGACCGGCGTCAGATGCATCTGTTTCTGACCAAAACCGGACGCAACAAGGCTAAGGTGCTTCAGGGTGTCCAGAAAAAAGCCGTCCAGCACATGGTGAAGGACCTGAACGTGGAAGAAGTTACCATGACCCAGACAACCCTCGCCAGAATTATTAACAACATCCATGATACATTGAACTAATTGTCGGTTATAATACCCCCTAATAGCCTGGATGAAAATTCCTTCCGGAGAATCCTGGCGAACTTGAATCTGGGTACTAAATTGCAGATGGCTATTTAGACCAATTCTACTTGAAATTGTATAAATCACGGGGACATGCCATTTTTCTCCAGTGATAAATCTGACTTTACCATTGCATATTAAGGGAAAAATGCCTTGTCCCCGAAGTTCGTAGGTTTGGAGCGCCTTATGGTCACCAGACGCGAGCGTGAAAAAGAAGAACGCCGTAATTATATCCTGAGAAATGCACAGGCCCTTTTTGCCGAGAAGGGGTATCTCGGGACTTCTATGGCTGAAATTGCACAAGCAAGCGAATTTGCTGTCGGCAGCCTGTATTCCTTTTTCAAAAGTAAAGATGAGATCCTTGCCACAATCTTCGAGGTCCATATCGAAAATGTCCTTGTAGAAGTTACCCGCTTAAAGGATAACGTCAAGCTTGAACCCCGTGAGAAGATCGAAGCATTTCTTGATTCCCTTATTCGTATCTATGTTGACAACCAGGATTTCTTCAGGATTTATATCGCCGAAGCACGGGGCGTTGAGTGGGGGGTCAGGACAGAGGTTGGGGAGTTTATCCAGAAGGGTACCGATCAGTACATACAAATCCTGAAGGAGATTTTTCAGGAAGCTATCGAGAAGGGTTTTGTAGATCCCGAACTCGATCCTGAGTTCCTCGCGCATCTTCTACGGTCGTTCGTACACTCGACCGTGATTCATTTTCTATACAGCAAACGGGATATATCCATGGATGAGCTGCTTGGTGTTGTAAGGCACATGGTTCTTTACGGGATCCGCCGCCGGGAAATTAAGGACATGGAGCCGGTCGAGGGATTCCGGCTTTTTCCGGATACGGACATTTGACAGACGTTAAGAATCTGATATAATCCTTTTTACTATTAATCGGACATTTCCCTGCACTACCTCCTATATCCCCCACCGCCCGGTGGGGGAACTCCATTTTACGGAAGCGGAACTCCATTTTAAGGGCGCGAACTTTTCGAGCTTTTTGTATCCACTCTTGTCCAATCTAAAATTTCCTCAAATGGTTTGAATTAAAGATTTCCCCTGCGTGCCGTTAGCTTCCAGCTATCGGACAGCAAGTGCCGACCGCATCCTGCGGTTGAGTTTTTCACGTGCCGTTAGCTTCCAGCTATCGGACAGCAAGTGCCGACCGCATCCTGCGGTTGACTTTTTCATGTGCCGTTAGCTTCCATCGAAAAACGTGCAGACCTCTGCTCCGAGAACATAGTTTTACGATGAGGATGCCCTATCCTGGGGGATACCTTGTCCAAAATCAGATTATCCTGGACAACAGTGTATTGCATCCATATTATAAGGTATAGGTCGGAAATATATTTCAGGGCGAAGGGCGATCGACATCTTGACATTACTTTATAAATAATGTATATGATTAGTGGCTAAGATGATATTGATCTTAGTATCTAAATTTGGCCTTTCCCTGCACTACCTCCTGAAAAACCCCCGTCGCCAGACGGGGGTTCCCTAATTTCCTTACATGTCCTGATAAAAAATTCGTTATACTTACACCTGGTGGCGACAATATGAGGTTCCTCCATCTCTTAATAACACTACTCTTCTCCCTTGCCTGTGCTGTGGGTCCGACTCCGGAACGTGTCGGTTTCAATTACCCGGAAGCCGGAATCAGGTTCAGTCCAAGACGGCATGTTGTGTCCGACACGGTCCGCGGAAATATCGCGTCAACCGAAAATCCCCCCTATTCTCTTGTTTGCCCCCGTGCAAGTTCCCAGATCGAAAACCCGAATACCAGGTTGCTTATGACCTGCATCAGGGGCAACTATTCAAACAACCTGCGGCCAATATTCGATGAGGTCAGTGATCTCAATTATGGAATCGACATCCTGTACGAATTTGAGCTGATTGAGGAAAGAGAAATCGAGTTGCCCTGGTCGGGGCTTGAGTCGGGTATCGGGACACTGAGAATTCACAGAATGACCCCCATTGCCGGTGGCGACAATCGTTACGCATTTTCAATTCTTGTCGCGCATTTCGGAAATACGTTCGAATTCTCCTGGCGCGACCATGTCAGTGCGCCCCCTGACGAAAAGAAGGAAGAGAAATTTTTCTACTGGACCCACGGGCTGAGATTTTACGAGCCTGACGTAGAGGAATAATCTCAACAAACATTTCAATCTAATAACAAAAAACGCGTGGCGTCGACACGCTGAGTGAGACATCTCCAACCCGCAAGCCTCGAAAATTCTCCGGGTCGAACGTGCTTGTCGACGTTGCTGCAGTGCACTCCCTCACAGTCATGCCTCTGTTATCTGCTCATTTCCCATCCCCGCGTGCCGTTGACAAGCTCAGTGAGACATCTACATCCTGCAAGCCTCGAAAATTCTCCGTGTCGAACGTGCTTGTCGACGTTGCTGCAGTGCACTCCCTCACAGTCATGCCTCTGTTATCTGCTCATTTCCCATCCCCGCGTGGCGTTGACAA
>DAOVJF010000422.1 GCA_030673355.1 Planctomycetota bacterium
GACCGCTCATTGACATTCGCGGCTCTGATACGGGTTTTAATGTGCACTATTTAGCCCTATTTCCCACGACATTAATGTCGAGTCCATCTTCATGGTCGATCAGCTATCTAAAACTCAAACTCAGAAGTCGTGGCTGTTGTTTTTAAGTCTCCTTGCCATTGCAATTCTCTATCTCGCTTTTCCCTCCTACCGATATTTCGCCGACTCGCTGGATTACGCCTGGACCATGGAGACCGGCTCGGGCTGGATCGTGCATCCACATCATCCATTGTTCCCGTTTCTCGCGCATGCGGTTTACCGGATTCTTGGGGGACTGGAGAGCGGAATTTCCGGACTCGATATTTTGCTCTACTGGTCTGTCGCTGCCGGGATTGTCTCATGTATCGGGATGGTTCTGATTTTAAGAAACAGCGGACTGGCAATTCCTACGGTGCTGTTAAGCCTTGGACTGTTCGCATTTTCGAGGGGGGTCTGGTATTTCAGTGTCACCCCAAATCAACACTCCACAGGATTAATGCTCAATGTCCTTACCCTGCTCGCCATTGTATACGCACTGAAGGGATCGGCGGCCGGCATATCGAGAGGCCAGACAATTATAATCGGTATCCTGACCGGACTTGCGGTACACACGACCAAGCTGAATATCGGTCTCGTATTGCCGGCAGCGTATGTAATTCTCAGTAACAATATCCCATTCAGAAAAAGAATTACAAATATGGTGTGGTACATCGTCACAACCATGGTTGTCGGTGGGATTTTGTTAATCCTGCTCGGCACAATTTTTTCTGGTCTGAATTCAGCCGCCGATTTCATTAACTGGCAGCAATCGTATGTCATGAAAGCCCGATGGTGGCCGGACAATTTTATGGATGCAATTCAGCGGAACTGGGTCGGATTGGTCGGACTGCACCTGTCATCGGTTTTCAACGCGGATGGACTTTTCGGTGAACGGGTCGCTGATTTCGGTTCGCCGGAATGGTTCAAGTGGATATTTATTAAAATCGGCCAGGCTCTGGTACTGCTTTTTCTCGCGATCGAATTAATCAGGACATTTGTAGAATGGTACCGAAACCGCTCCCTGTGGAGGTTGCAGACTCTCGGCCTTGTCGCAGCGCTTCCGGCATTTCTATTCTCGATTGTCTACACACCCGAATGGCCGAATATCCGCATTCTCTATTTACCGGGCATTCTGCTTTTTCTGGCTCCCGCACTCGAACGCCATTACGACCTGGATAAATTATCATTTCGGAGATCGTGGCCGGTCCTGCTTGTGGTCGTATCCCTCTTCGCTGTCAATTTCACAAGTAAAGTTCTTTTTGAATCAGGGCCGGATAATAATCCATATTTGTATGAGGCAACCAGCCTTCAGGAAACTCTGGATGAAGGCGATCTCTTCATTTGTTCCGGCACCGATGAGGGATTCCTGAGAGGCCTTTACACCCGGTATTCCACTCGCTGTGAATATATCCAGTCGAATGAACTCGTGAGATTGATCCGTCTGGACGAAGACGAGGTTGTCGATAACTTCAAGGGTAGATTAGAAAACGGCCATACCATTCTTGTACATGAAGACTCAATGTCGGGGGAAGATATCGAATTTCTTAACGCGAGGGACGGGACCGACATTGGTGTCGAGGAGCTTCGTTTATTTTTTGAGCGACATCTTGAGATGAGGGGATATTTTGTAATAAATGAGAAAAAATTTATATTTATCGGATTGGAAGAGTGATTTACGTCGACAAGCATCCAATCACCTACAAGCTCATTCAAGGGAAGGTACTTTTAGATGTAGTCAAGTCATGTATTTCGAATCAAATGGACGGGGAAATTCAAATCGCTTGTAGGCGGCACCCGGCGTCGAAAGAATTGTTTTATTATGGAAGACGCACTGCCGTGCTGTTCTACGGTTTGTTGTTATTTTTCGATGGATTAAAATGATTAAATTTTCGTGCCGTGCCAGGCGAGCCAGAGGTTTGGTTCGTCCGAGGTGTTATATGTACCACGGAAACCCTCGCCATCTTCGGATAAACTGAAAAGGACTTCCCCATCCGTTTCATTCCCATCGTCATCAACAGTCAGCCATGTGCCGTTTAATGTATTCCCTGAAATTGTCCCCTCAAAACTACCGCCGTCGCCCCATGTACCCGTTACATTTCCGGCATCAATGATAAGTTCCATTTCACCGAGATTTGTTTCCCAGACACCATTCCATGCGGATTCAGGATCGCCGGTAAATTCTGAGGGAGGTTCGGGAGTGTCGTCATCGGAATCATCGGAATCACCGGACAATAAATCAACATTGTCGTCATCAATGTCTTCATCTTCGTCAGGATCCTGTGGTATCTCGCCGGGCTCGTAATTAAGAGCTTCCCGGTCATCGACCTCATAAAAATTCGGACCCAGCCAGGTGCCGATCCAGTTGTCATGAATACCCGGTTCTATCTCACTTGTGTAATAACCCTCGAAGGCAGTCCCGTCCTCACTGACCTTAAACCAACCGGAGCCCCTGTCATCAGGATTGTCCAGGTAACGGAAATGAAGGACTCCATCATCATCGATGCGTCCTCCCAGTACACTACTACTGTAATAGACCCCCCAGACCGCATCATCTTCCTGCCACATGGCCAGAACACCAAGATCGGTCTCCCATATGCCGTCGTAGTTCGGGTAATCCCCATCCACCGCACTCTGCGCATGGGAATGTACAGGCAACAGGCCGATTAAAATTACTAACACAATTGGTGTGAAGTTTTTAATCATTCGGGACACCTCATGGTTACAGTTTCGGGAATTATAGCATTTCTTTAAGTGACAAGCTGTTACATCACATCCGGCGTTCGGATTCCAAGCAGCCCGAGCGAAATTTCCAAGTTTATTCTTACCGCTTTTACGATTAACAACCTTGCCCGACGGATTTCAGCCTCCGCTGTCAGCACGGGGCACTGGTGATAAAAATCCGAGAATTTCACCGCGAGATCGTAAGCATAATTGGCGACATGCACCGGCTTTTTATCCTCGACTACTTTTTTAACCTGCGATGGTAACCGTGCCAGGATTCCCAGGAGATCGATTTCGACCGGGAGAAGCTCCCCGGAAAAATCTGTTTCATTCATATCTTCCGGAATTTCAA
>DAOVJF010000182.1 GCA_030673355.1 Planctomycetota bacterium
GAACGTTCCTGCAGGATTTCCACCTGGCCCGTTACCGGGTTAACAATGATCGACTGGATAGCCTTCAGATGACCCGTAGCCTGTATATATTGTTCCGGCGATACGCCCTCGACCGGTGCCGCGGCGGTCTGGGCGGAACCCGGCTCAACGGCAGTTCCGGAATCGCTCTTCTTACAGGCGGATGCGGAAAACAGTATTCCCGCTGCGAATAGTACGAACAATGAATTTCTAACTAGTAATGGCATATTTTAAATTTCCCGCTTTCCTCTCCCCACGCTATGATTATACCGCCAGAATTAAAGAAATCCGTGCCATCGATGATTTATTTTTTACGTATTCGATGCGGAGTCGTTTTCCCATACGGCAAAAATAACATCCTCGTCTGAAAGCTCGCTCATTTCACTCCCCGGGACACGGGATCGGAGCCTTGCGGAAAGGTCCCTGGCAAGTTTAATCCGTACATCCGCCGGAAGTGCATTTCTACGTTCGATGAACCTCCCTACCAGGGCACGTTCGGCATCCGATATCCGGATCCTTGGAGCACCGGCAACCGGTTCCCTCGGCTGTGGCATTGAGGCCGCTATCCTGTCCGTTTTCCTCGCGGCATTCAGCACATCATCGAAAGTAAGTTTCCGCCGTTTGACAACTACAGTTCCCGCGGCAAGGTCTCCAAGTCTCTGGTACCGTGGGGTGAAAATCATAATGAAAAAAGTAATCCCGATAAATGCCAGGAACAGATCCACGAGACGAACGAGGTTCCGCACCCCGCAAGCTATAAGGTCCACCGGCGCGCCATCGGCCATGGATACACGGATGCCGAGAAGGTGTTTGCCGGGTGTCTGTCCCCAGTTCATCCATTCGAAGAAGAAATAATATCCCCACTGCAAAAAAAACGATGCAATTATGAAAATGACAAAACCAAGTGAAAACGAGCCTGGATTCGTGGGGTCTACTTCACTCAGGTTCATCCCAAAGGCCATGAAAAGGAAAGCGATAGCCGTGGTTAAAAGTGTGATTATAAGTGAATCTGCCAGGAATGCAGTGACCCGGCTCCCCATACCTGTCAGGGTGTAGTTAAGCCGTACGTTTTCACTGGTCAGAACCGCGATGTCGTCGATATTTGTCATTAAAATAATTTGAAAATTTACAGGTTATTCCAGTCTTAGATGAGTAGTCGTTCGATCCACCCAGGGTTCAGGCATGGATTCTTCCTCACGCCAGCCGGCTTTCCAGAGGTACCAGACAAATCCTGCCAACAGGATAAATGAAAACACGATTTTTGCGCCTTCCGGGAAGTACTTCGTATCCATGGGTGTGATGAAACCCTCGATAAGTCCCGCGATAACGAGGAGGGTAAAAACCCCCGCAAGTAATTTAACGGCGTTTTTGCCCGCGAGCCTGAGCGATTCGCCCCGGGACAGTCTGCCCGGAACGAGCATGGCTTTCGCGAACAGGAATCCCGCCGCCCCGGCAATGCATATGGCCGGTAATTCAAGAACTCCGTGGGGAAGAATCCCGGACCAGAAGTAGATATTGTGTTCCGGTCCACGGCTCAGGAACATTACACCTACCACACCAAGCAGAAAACCATTGAAGGATAAAGCCCACAATGAACCAAGCCCGAAAAGAATTCCACCGGCGGATGCCACGATACACGCCCTGATGTTATTAGTAATAATAAACGCGCTCATGGCAGCCATCGATTCTTCTTCAATTGCGGTGGCAAGAAGGGTTTCGTGCTCGCTCTCCACCGCCCGTTCGTATGTCCTGAGCATTGGTTGATCCCACACAATCTGGCCCCACTCAGGGTCGATAAGGTAGGAAAATCCACCTATCAGGATCGAAGAAGTAAAAATTATCAAAGCCACCATGATAACGCGGATTTCCTTCCTGACTGTCGCGGGGAAATCCCTTCTTATAAACCGTGCGAAGCCCTGGACAAGATTCGAACGCTTCCGGTGGATAAGATGATGCGCTCTTCCGACAAGGTCGTTCAGGTATTCAGCCAGAAGCGGTGAACGAAGGATATACCGTGCACGAGCGAGATCGGCGGCGGCCAGGCGGTAAATATGCCCAAACTCCACGAGGTCGTCGCGGGTGAATCTTTTGAGTCCACCATGCTCGGCACGCTTGAGAAGATCCTCCAGATGGCGGTAAACGGTCTCCCTGTCCTGAAGAAATTTTGTCAGCTCGCTTTCCATGGATTGTAGATGATAATATCATAATAAATCATTGTGTAACTCCCAATAAAAAATTTCACTTGATTAAAGATGCGAACCGGGTTATTTTTTGATTGGGTGTTTCAGGAATAAATCCATCTGTTTGGAGGTTGGCTTATGACTCAAAACGATCTCAGTTCCATTTATACCATGATGAAAGGCAGCGATCCCGCGGAGGTGCGAAAGGCTGTCGCCCGGATCGGCGGAATACTTGACGATCTCGAACACAGACAGATTCCGGAAGTCGTCGAGGTTTTAGCGAGCCTGTTTTACATCGATCTTGGCGATAAACCCAACTGGGTACCTGTGGTCGAGGATACTCTGGCGGTGATAGCATCGATCGGTGAACCGGCGATACCGACACTGGTCTGGCTACTCGGTGAAAGCGATTACAAAGCAAACCTTATGCTGGCACGGGCAATGGGTCGGATAGGTCCGCCGGCATTCGGTCCGCTGAAAGACATGTTTTACAATCCCCTGACCCCGTGGCACCGGTCGCTCGCGTTATTCGGCCTTGCGAAAATGCATGAGGCGGCCCTGATGGAAATTCTCCCTGATGCTGTCAACGCGCTTGATGATTCGGACCGTGAAATTCGCGATACCGCCGCGAGGACAGTTGGCCGGATCGTAGATTCGTTCCAACCGGGCCAGTTGCCAAAGGACCTCGCAAACCAGGCATTTGAACGCCTGCTGTTCCGTATGAGGGATTCCAGTGCCGTTGTGAGGTCGAAAGCGGTGCGTTCTATCGGCAAGATGGCAATGAACAATTACCTTGACAGAGACCAGCTTGAAGCCTCGCTCGATGCGGTCAACATTATGCTTGGGGTGGATACCGATGAGCCCGATCCATTCTACCTCGTCAGGCTGGAAGCCGAACGGACCAGGAAAGGCCTGGAAACTACATTGAAAGAAATTTCATAATCGCTTTTCGTAACGCGGAACTACGGCCATGAGCGTTTAACATGACATACAGGACTGGTATTACATCATGGTGGTATAATTCGAGCTTCCATGGCCCTGTCCCCGCAAAATACTGATAGTCCTCATCTCTATGTACGGGTTGTTCCTCTCTCCGGCGGTGGACGTATCGGCACATCGCTGACCTACCGGGTTCCGGACCCCTTCGCCGAATCAATCCGGATCGGATCGGTTGTTGCCACGGAGGTGAGGAAGTCTCAACGGATCGGGGTAGTCACCGCGTTCCAGGAATACAATGAAACCCTCCAGGCGTCGCCTTATGCTATCAAGCCGTTGAGCGCGGTTTTCCGGGATGAAATTCTCCTGAACGAACGCGATGTCGAAATCGCGAAATGGATCGCCGGTTATTACGCATGCAGCCTTCGGGACGCGTTATCGCCTTTCGCGCCGGAAATCCGTTCATTGCATGCCACGAGGATACTTGCCGCCCGGGATCCGGACAAACTCCATGATTCGATCGGTTCACTCGGCTTGTTATTTTCAAGGCCCGATTCGATCCAGGTTGAAGAGCGTCCCGACGGTTCTGTCAGGATTCCGAAAAATCAACTCGTGGAGGATCTTCGGGGAGGAGGGCTTTCGGAGGACGCGGCGGAGGGAAAAATCAAGGAATGGATTGAAGAGGGAATAATTGTCGCGGAAACAGGCATTCGAACGCGCATCCGCCACCTTGGCACCGGAAGTTTCCTGACCATAACCGCAGAGGCCCGTAAAATTGACTGGGGTCAATTACGATCCGCCCGCCAGCGATCGGTTCTCGAACTCCTGGACCAGGTTGGAAGCACTCTCTCGAGGGAAGAGATCATCCGTGAAATCCCGGGAAGCGGGCCTGCGATAAGAGGGCTTGTTAAAAAGGGCTTTCTGGAAGAGATTATCGATTCATCCCTTCTGCCGCTCGAAGACCCCAAGGAACCGTCCATCAAGTTAAGTTCAGCCCAGGTAGCCGCTGTCGGCACGATTATTGAATCGATAGACGCGGGGAAATCACGAACGTTCCTTCTTTTCGGTGTTACGGGAAGCGGTAAAACCGAAGTATATCTTGAAATTTGCCGACGCGCGATCGCTCTCGGAAAACGCGCGACCGTACTCGTCCCCGAAATCGCCCTCACATACCAGACTGTCAAGCGGTTCATGTACACATTTCCGCACCGGATCGCGCTTCTTCATTCGGAACTTACCGAACGCGAACGTCTCCACGAATGGCGTGCTATTCGACGCGGGGAAAGGGACATTGTTATCGGGGCACGGAGCGCGCTGTTCGCCCCTATGCCGGATCGAGGTGTGATAGTTATTGATGAGGAATCCGAAACCGCCTACAAGCAGCATCAACGCCCCAGGTACCATGCGCGTGAGACCGCCCGGAGGATGTCCAGAAATGAAAACAGCGTGCTTGTACTTGGCAGCGCGACCCCATCGATTGAATCTTTCCATGCCGCGTTGAAAGGCACCTATTCGATGCTCCGATTGCCCGCGCGGGTAGTAGGCGGGGAACTCCCGGCTGTGCGGATTGTCCGTCCCGGCATGGATGAAGTCGGTAAAAAGAATAAAAATTCGGAAACCATGGACGTGGACGGACGGGAAATGCCGCTCGGACTGATTTCATCGGAACTCAGAGATGAATTAAGTAAGACCCTGGAGATGAAGCGTCAGGCGATTATTTTTCTCAACCTGAGAGGATTCGCCCAGAGCCTCATCTGCCCCAAATGCGGATGGGGAGCGAGGTGCCCGAACTGCGATGTATCCCTTACATATCACCGGAGGGGTCGGCTGCAGAAATGCCATCACTGCGGTTTCCAGCAGCAGGTGGTCGAGCATTGTATGAATTGCGACCAGGACAAACTCGTTTTTCTCGGTTGGGGTACCGAGCGGCTTGAAGCCGAGGTGCGGGAACTTTTTCCGAATGCTGTCACGCTCCGGATGGATCGGGATTCGGTTAAAACCAGAGGGCGTCGCCAGGCGATTGTAGAAGCGATGAGAAAACGTGAGGTGGATATTCTCCTGGGAACGCAGATGATCGCGAAAGGCCTTGATTTTCCATCCGTACGGCTAGTAGGCGTGATTTCAGCCGACCAGAGCCTGCATGTGCCTGACTTCCGCGCGAACGAACGAACCTTCCAGCTTCTGACACAGGTAATCGGGAGAGCGGGAAGGTCGGATTCGCTTCAACTTGAGGGTGGCGGGATCGCGATTATTCAGTCCTACAATCCGGAGAACAGGATTATCCAGGACGCGACCACGCAGAATTTCGAGGACTTTTATAACCGGGAAATAATTCTCAGGGGTAAATTGAATTACCCGCCCGCGACACATTTAACGAGGGTAATTTTTTCCGGGAAAGACCAGACGACTGTCGACCGGATTTCAGAGAGTTTCGGAATCGCTCTCGACCGGGTAAAAGCTGGGATGTCATCTGAATCAAAAGCCGATTTGATGGTGCTTGGTCCCGCTGCCGCGCCATTCGAAAAACTCGATAACAAGTGGCGATTCCACTGCATCCTGAAAGCAAGACGCGTGAGTCATATCATTACCTGGATGAACGCCGCATTCAGGCTGGTGCGAATCCCAAAAGGCATAAAAGTCGATGTAGATGTCGACCCGATGTCAATGTTGTGAATAAACTGTAGCCCAGCTCTGGTAAACCGCTCATTAACATTCGCGGCTCTGATACAAGTCGGGTGGCGCCCACAGACTGAGCGAAGGCGTGTCTGTGGGTGAATTACGACCTTGGTATTCCGCTCATTAACATTCGCGGCTCTGATACAAGTCGGGTGGCGCCCACAGACTGAGCGACGGCGTGTC
>DAOVJF010000177.1 GCA_030673355.1 Planctomycetota bacterium
GAATGACGATTACATGCCTGTGCTCGAGGAGTTGTGGGTCCGATCGGTTGTTTTACGATGCGAAACGCAGGGGATCGGGCCGGAAGTTGTCAAGGATTACATAAGGCGGGAATCGTCGGGTTTTGTAGCCAACCGCGGGAATTTCTCACACCCGGAATTCGACCAGGCAGCTCTTGGGGTCGAGGATCAGGTAAATATCTTTTTCACCGGATTCGGACTAATTGTTCTTGTGCATATGGACGGCGGGCTGGATTACGCGATCGAAATCTATGAAGATGCCACTGACCTCAAGGGTTATTTTACCAACCAGTTGATATTCAGGGCGGTTGACCTGGATGTCGACGGCCTGCCCGTCCTCGAAAGAATCCTCCATGATTCTGAAGGTACGCCGATCATAAGCGAACTCCTGTACGGCATGATCGCGGGTAAACTACTCGGTCCGGCAGGCCAGTTTGGTAACGAGTTGACCCTCACCGTCGAATGGAAATCAACGATAGCGGACTGGACTTTTGATTATATAACCATCCCGGACCGTCTCGAAGCCAGGCTTGATGTGCCGTTCTACGGAGTGGACTTCGAGTACGGCGATCTCATCGCGGAAGCCCTCCTGGGACTGCTCGGGCCGGTAGCGAAACCAAAAATCCTTGAACTTCTCTCTTCGGATAATCTTATGAGAAATGTAATCGGACTTGAATCGCTCCGATGGTTTGACATCGACAGGTATCCGGATGATGCCGCGGAACTTTTCGAGGCTGCCGAACCCCTGATGGCAAAAACCGATTTTACACTGGCGGTACTGGCGAAAGAAGCTTTCGACGCCGACGCGTATTACATTGGCGAACCGTACGATGAAGCCCGTCGAGCGCGAATCGCCGCGAATATCCCCCACCTTTGCGATCTCATGCGGCGCGCGTATGAACATGAGGCTATCGAATATATCGCCAGCACGGCATGGCTTGATATTTACCAGGAAGGGAGCCTAGTCGATCTTCTTGTCGACTGCATGCCAATGGTCGCGCAGGTTGTGAATTCCGATTTTCTGGCTAAACAGGAAAATCCCGGCATTTCACTTCCAGAAGGAGAAGTTAAACTCATTTCCTATTTCATTCCCCTGGATAACCTGGTCCTGTTCACCTCTACTGAGGACGCGGTCCTGGGGTTCCTTCTCGATGAACTTGATGGTGATGAGATTAACCCGTTCAGGATATGGACCTATGTCGATTACCTGAATGCCTGGGTAGACTCGGGCGGCGAGATATCGGATGAATGGTTGAACGCTCTGATTCGAATCAGGGCATGGACGAACAGCGGCGCATCATTGATCCAGGGGGATGAATTGAAAAGCAGGCTGGATGAAATGATGTTTTGAGATTACATGCGCAGGATGCACATGCGACTGAAGATCATGTGCAGAATGCACATGTTACAGATGCACATGTTACAGATGCACATGTTACAGATGCACATGTTACAGATGCACATGTTACGCTGGAGATCTTCTCGCCTGGCGGGTTGCGTGCTTAAGGTTGGACACATCGGACTTTCTGATTTTTCGGCCCGAATACAGAATATACTGGTACCCGTCGGCGACCTTCCCCACAGCCTCGCCCCATTGATGTGACATCAATCCAGCATGGATTACGCAATCCATCTCGGTAGCCAGGCGGTCGGGCCTGACGCCATTCCTTATAAGGATTTTTCGTACGCGTTTAAGGCTTTTACTTCCAATCGCAAGTGCATGGTTTTTTACGAAATCCGGATTTAACACACGTCGAGACACGTAACTCAAGAGTAGGATCGAGAAGGAAGCTACGAGCAACCAGAGGGGTCCATCACGGTTAGCCTTTTGACGGCTTATAATCGGATCGACAAATTCGTAAAAATCAAGCTCCCTCTGTTTTACGAAAGTTATAGCCGACGTAATAACTCGATTAACAGCGGGGAAAATTTTGGTTCTGAACTGGCCGATCGGGTCGTAAATGTACAGGTTTTCGACCATGTTATGGAGCATTAACCATCTTCCCGCCGCCTGTTCCCCGAATCCCCGCACCCAGCTTTGCGGCGTCGGATCGAATTCCACCCAGCCAAGCTCCGGCCAGAAAATCTCGACCCAGGCGTGAGCGTGGCGTTCCTGCACGATATACAGGTTTTTCAGAAGGCTGTAGTTGCCGGTGGAATAGCCCGTCACAATCCGTGCCGGAATCCCGATCGAACGGCAGAGTATCGCTAAGGACGTTGAAAAATATTCACAGTGCCCGCGTCTCGGGTCCCAGGAGAACAGAAAATAATCAATCGCGTCGAGTTCCGGCGGGACCGCCGACGGGGGATTGAGGGAGTAATTGTAGGATGATTTTAAAAACCGAAGAAGCGCATTGACGCGTTCGTACACTGTATCCGCGCCAGCGGTAATCTCATAGGCTTTCGCCCGTATCCTGGTGAAATTATACCCGGTGTCCCTGTCGCCCATGGTGCCTTTTTCCGGAAGCTGCGTGTACCGCTCGAAAAATTCGGGTTCATCCTCAGCAAGTTCATGCAGGTTGTAATCGAACGCGTTCAGGTGGACCCCGCCCGCGAAATCGAATTTCATCGACATGACCTCATAGGTCTGTCCAGCGACCATGCTGTCGCCCGCATCGGGCGGGACAATAGTAAAGGTGTCGTCGATTCTGACGCCGGGAACCGGCATTAAAATTTCCCTCGCCTGGTATGCCGTGAAAATAATGCCGGGAAGGTCGGTTTTAAGGTGGTAAACCTGATCGATTTGCTCGCGATGGGTATCGGGATCGGCCTCGATACCATCGTTTCGAAGTTCCGGCCCGTATTCAGCATGGAACATTGACCGTCGCACGTTTGGCGCGCCCAAAGACCAGGTGGCGGTAGTGATATCCTCGCTCTGGGTCCATCCACGGCCTGTATAAATATCGAAACATTTCCCGCGCCAGTACGACTGGAGATTTGATTCGACCTCCATAACCACTTCAGTTGAGGTTGAATTTTCTATCAGCCTTCCCTGTGCGATATTAAATTCAGTACCAAATCCGCCATAGTACTGCGCCTGTCCGGATGTGAATATTCCGGTAAGGAGTGCCGTTTCCTGATCGGGGTCGGTTTCAAGTCCTGTCGATCCGAAAGCTCCAAGCAGCGCGATCTCGGTGCCGGGGGCTTGTGTATGATCCACAGTAAAATAAAGGCTGCTCGAAATGATCCAGGAAAATAAAACCACGGGAACTGTAGCGCCGATCGCCAGTCCGAGGTACCTCGCGAGTTGCCGTGGCGGTTTATTTGAAACCGGGACCGGCGCGTAGTCCTCAAGGAAATCATACGTGTATTTCAGGTGTGAGTGACGTTTACTCCGTCGGGGAAGCCGCGCGAACTCATCGACACTTCCAAGGAACATCGCGATTCCGATCATCAGGAGAAATCCCAGGAGGCTGTAGACATAACCCGCTGAGAATGACGGTATCGCCGTAAAAACCATCAGGGTAAGGGAGATCGTAAGGGGGAATATGAAGTCCTGCTTCCGGAACAACTTGAAACATCGCAGAACCAGCATCATGGTGAGCATCTCGCCGAGATACGTACCGAACGAACCCGTGTTTTCATAAATCTGGAACGCGAAATAAACAAAAACAACAAGCCCGGCGATATCAAGAATGATCCCGATAGTGGTATAATGCCTGTTGCTCAGAATGAAGCCGGTCATCACGGCGACGACCAGGATACCGAGGAGGTACCATTTCAGGTGTTCATTTGGCAGGATAAGATACACAGTATTGATCGCCACGGCATAAACACCGAGCCATGCTGCGTAGACAAGAAAATTCGGTTTGTCCTGTGAGGTGGCCATATCCTGGAAATTAAACTGCTTTTAATATTTTACCACGGTTCCCAGCTTTTGGTTTCATAACCAGTAAGATAGATAACCATGCGTCCGGTTCATTAATGTTCTGGTCCGGAAGCCGGGTTTCCTGCCGTAATTTGTTTTGAAAAAATGTTGATATTTATACGAGAGATTGGTTACTACGATGGATTGGCTGCAGGTTCTGTTAAATAATTGGTATCCAATGTTTGATTCGGTAATATCTGGTAGCCTTTTGGTGCCCTTGACATGGTTTACTATATAAGGTATTAATATCTTACAGGCTTTGTTACGTATTACCTTAATATACATGTAACGAGATATTATGCTGACCTGGGAAGGTATAATCCTGATGCACGCTATTGCCACGTGATCGATCACATTTTTTGTGTTTGATGCGTGGCAATTTTTATAAAGCGGATGTGGAACAAGTACCTGGAAGTGAACAAAGGAGAACCCGTCATGACACGAGTTCAAAGAACTGTTGGCTGTATCATCGCAATTCTAATATTGACTGCGGTTACAGGCCTTATCGGGTGTTCGAATGGCAAGGGTAATTCAACACAACCACCTTCAACACCTGAAATAAACGCCGATGTAACCCCGGTAACAAGTCCCCTGGGCGATTCATCTTCACTTGGCTACTTTCAATTTGTATTCGATGACGATGGGACGGTGAGGGTCGAGGATACTGATCCGATTCGAGGCGCCGAGGCCAACGTAACGCCGTTTGTATCTCTCATTATAGAGGACTTCTGGTGGGATGGGGAGACACGCACCTGGCATATTGTACTGGGAATCAAGAACATTTCCGTTTTCACCGGATATGGTGTCTGGTTAGTGCTTCACTCGCTGGGACCGAAAATGGTATTGAACCAGGACGGTTTCACGTGGGCATTGCCGCCATTTTTCCCCGATCCTACCCGTTGCGCGTTTATCGCGTACGGTAAGGAAAATGAGAATCGAGCCTATCCACCCGGGTACACGGACACAAGGGAGATTGTACTTTTCCAGCCTTTCGGCATACCAAAACTGGCGCCGATCGGTTTCTGGATAGATGCTCAAGGAGTTCCAAGGAGCACGCCGGGTGTTGAAGACCTTCACGTGGAAGAGATTGATGAGACATCATATCACCTGACCGGATACATATGGGACCACCAGTCACCATCGGAGGACCTGGTTGTCTGGGCGGATACAACGCAATTTAACGGAAATACAAACGAACCGTTGTTTGATGACGGCAATCACGGGGATGGCCAGGCAGGCGATAATATCTTTGGCTGTAATATCGAAGGCGATCCCGACGATGGATTGTACCTGGTTACTGTATACGCATTCGATCCCGAGCAGAACCAGGGTGAGAATGATATCTGGTTCCACCATGGTGAATATGTACCATGCGATAAACCGCTTGAACCCGTTCCATTCGAAGTCATATCTCAGGGCGAACATTCGGGCATCCAGTATCCCCTGGAAATAATGGTAACCGGCCCGGATGCGTGGTGGGATCTCTGGAATGAGCATGCAAGTATCTGGGAACCCCCACCCCCGGCACCACCTGTGAATTTCCAGTTACATAACGTAATTGGTGTATGGGTTGGCGACCGTCCGTCGAACAACCACTTCGTACATATTACGGATATAAATTTCGATCCATGCGAGTTTATCGTTACCGTTCTCTATGAATACACGCCATATGAGGCATGCGGCCCCCTGGATGTTATAACGAATCCGTACCAGATGGTCGTACTGCCGAAGTTTGAATGGCCGGTTATTTTCAATGGAATCGAGGTTGACTGCCCCGGTCCGCAGCCGGAATGTATCGAGGATATCTGGTTCGATATGCTGATTAAAGGGCCGCACTCCGGAATCGAAGGGCCGTATGAGAAGAGAATTACAAATATGTGGCAATACACAGAGCTGTGGGAGATGCACGTATCGAATATATATCCACCCCCTCCTCAGCCAATTGTGAATTTCGAACAGCATGATTTAATCGCGGTCGGACTGGGCAACAGGCCAACCGGAGGATTCGATTGTACGATTTACGAGGTCTGCTGGCTGGCGGATCAGAGTGGCGGAAACACGAATGAGGTTGGTGTTTTCTATAAGGAAATGATACCTGGGGCTGACTGTGATGTCCCAATGGTTGAAACCCAACCATACCACTGGGTAATAGTTCCAAAA
>DAOVJF010000494.1 GCA_030673355.1 Planctomycetota bacterium
AGAATTTGAATAAAAAAATGAATACGACTAATCACCATCCCCCACCCATTGATGGATCATCAATACACCATCCCCCACCCATTGATGGATCATCGATACACCATCCCCCCGGAGGGGGGATTACAGGGGGGGTCTTTTCAATCAATGTCGGGAAGAATAGAAGTTGAATAAAAAAATGAATACGACTAATAACCATCCCCCACCTATTGATGGGCCACCGATAATACACCATCCCCCACCCATTGATGGATCATCGATACACCATCCCCCCGCAGGGGGGATTACAGGGGGGGTCTTTTCCTTCACTCTGGTATAATCTGACTGCTTTATCAGGAACCGACCATGACCGATCATTCCTACAAATGGGAACCTTCTCCACACACCGCCGATCTCGCGATCGCGATTGAAGGTTCCGATAAAAACGCACTGTTCCATGCAGCATTCGACGGGTTCCTCGGCATCCAGGACATTGATCACAGCCCGGACGAAATTGGTAAAATTACCGAGAACAACTTTGAATTTGAAACCGGCGAGATAGAAAATGCACTGGTGGATTTCCTTAATGAGTGTATATATGTGATGGAGGTCGAAGAAGTTATCCCTTTTAAGATCATCGAGCTTAACTATGATAGTAAAATCTTAACCGCCAGGATCATGTGCAGAAATATCAGGAACGATGAACGAAGAGAACTTGGCCATATCAAGGCGGCTACTTACTCCGACCTGCAGGTTATCGAAGTTGATGGAAAATTTACGGCTAAGATAGTCTTTGACACGTAGGTGTTCTTATGCCAGACATGAAATTACCGGATCACCTGAAGCAAATAGATGACAACCTTTTTATCCTCGAAAAAGGATACAAGCCCGGCATGCGTGTGCCCGGCTATATTTACGCGTCCGAAAAATTAATGAGGCAGGTGGTTAATGACAACTCGCTCAACCAGGTCGCGAATGTAGCAACCCTGCCCGGCATAGTGCGTGCTTCGTACGCGATGCCTGACATTCACTGGGGTTATGGCTTTGCGATTGGCGGTGTCGCCGCTTTTGACCCGAAAAAAGGCGGGATCGTCAGCCCGGGCGGGGTCGGATATGACATCAACTGCGGCGTCAGGCTCATACGGAGCAATCTCGACATAAAGGATATCCGGAAATCCCTCGAACCCCTGACCGATGAGATTTTCAGGACTATCCCGGTTGGTGTCGGGAAAGAGGGCAAAATTGTTTTCAAAGGTAAGAAGATGGATCGCCTTCTGAGGCATGGCGCTGAAACAATTGTGGCTGAGGGCCTGGGATGGCCGGATGACCTTGAATACCTTGAGGAATTCGGAGCGTTGGAAAACGCCGATCCTTATTACATCACCGATAAAGCGCGTAAGCGCGGGGGTAAACAGTGCGGGACACTTGGCGGCGGGAATCACTTCATCGAAATCCAGAGGGTCGATGAAATCCTCGACCGTGAAGCCGCGAATGTGTACGGGCTTGCGGAGGGTATGGTCACGGTGATGGTCCATACCGGGTCGCGCGGACTCGGTCACCAGACGTGCGATGACAATCTCCGGGTTCTCAGGGACGCTGTTCAAAAATACGGGATCGAACTTCCCGACCGCCAGCTCGCATGTGCCCCGCTTGATTCAGAGGAGGGCCGGAATTATTTGTCCGCGATGGCATGCGCGGCGAATTTCGCGTGGGCTAACAGGTCGATTCTCGTTCACCTGATCAGGCTTGCATTTGAACATACATTCGGGCGGGGCGCCGAACGTCTCGGGTTGGAAATTGTTTATGATGTCGCGCACAACATAGCGAAATGGGAAAAACACGAGGTCGATGGAAAATCAAAACGGCTCCTGATACACAGGAAGGGTGCGACAAGGGCATTTGCGGCCGGGCATGATGGCCTTCCGGAAGCGTACGCGAAAATTGGCCAGCCGGTTTTGATTCCCGGAGATATGGGGACAGCATCGTGGGTACTCAGGGCGCGTCCGAAAGCAATGGAAACTGCGTTCGGATCGACATGCCATGGCGCGGGCCGGGCGATGGGACGCGGTCAGGCGAAACGGACAATTGAATACAACGCTCTGATGAAAGAAATGGCACGTCGGGATATTATTGTGCGTGCGGGAAGCAGGAAGGGCCTGGTCGAGGAAGCCCCCGACGCCTACAAGGACATCGATGAGGTAGTGGATGTCACTCACCAATCCGGGATAAGCACAAAAGTCGCGAGATTAAAACCATTAGCTGTGATAAAGGGATAGGGTACATAAAAAATAATCATCCATCCCGTAGAACAGCACGGCAGTGCGTCATTATAATATTCTCGGGTGGCGCCCACAGACTGAGCGAAGGCGTGTCTGTGGGTGATGAAACCTCGGGTGCCGCCCACAAACGTTCAACTTAGCTGGCTCATGCTGAATTTTTATATTGAGGGGAAATAGAACAATCCAGCAGAATTATCGAATGAGTTTGTGGGTGTTCAGCGGATTATTGCTCACCCCTCACCCGCAAGCCGGGTGGCGCCCACAGACTGAGCGAAGGCGTGTCTGTGGGTGATGAAACCT
>DAOVJF010000302.1 GCA_030673355.1 Planctomycetota bacterium
AACGCGTGGCGTCGGCAAGCTGAGTGAGACATCTCCATCCCGCAAGCTTAAAAATTCTCCGTGTCGAACGTGCTTGCCGACGTGCAGCAATGTTAAATATGTCCAATCAATTTTTGTTTAACAGGATTGGTCTTACTTCATTCAGTCATCAGGTAATCATCGGGGATTTCGAAATCCCCGTGTTTGATATCGCTGTCGGATTCAAAATCCCGGTAGGTGTATATAACCTCACCTTCACCGTCCGGATTTGCGAATCTTACGGATTTCAGGATTCCATTTTCGAAAATAAGGTCAATCTGTCCACTCGACCCGACCTGTAATGATTCATTGCCTTCATCTGAAACACCAAGGGATTCTCCAAATTCCAGTGGATTTATCCTGCCGGGCTCTATCAGCCATTCCGACCATGTTGTTGAGTCGTTTCCGGGGATACCGGGATTATCGATCTCCCGGGCGGTTTTAATCGCGGGTGTGAGTACGAACAGGTCGCCACCCGTCAAAAGAATAACGCTTTCGATCCTGCCTACAAGTCCTTCAAGCCTGCAGTTGTCCCTGAGGACCCTGCCGTCGAACTCAACAGTGTCCTGGCCGGGGACATCCATCACCATGATGAATCGAATACCGGAATTGTCAGGACTGTTCCCACCCGCGTAAAGTGATATCGAGAGCGTAAAAAATGCAATCAATGCAAGAAGGATTTTTGAACCATAACCACCTGTGCTCATAGTAACCCTCCTGTTAAGATTTAAATCCACATTAATATTATAACCCATAACCGGTCGGCCGGTGACATGCAAAAGTACAAATAAAGGCTTAATCACTGGGGACATGCCATTTTTCTCCAGTGATAAACCTGACTTTACCATTGCATATCAAGGGAAAAATGTCTTGTCCCCGATGTTAAAGCGCCCATGGAAACTCTGGATATGAACCGGATCTTTAGCTGAATTTTGAATGTAAATATTTATTTTTTATACACATACTTAAGGAAAAATCCACCCATTCATGTTGATAATATTGTGAGTGTAAATGCTGCGTTAATTTCCGTTCTTCCCCCTCCCAACAGGAAATTTCGCGGCAAAAGATGGAAGGATAAGGCAAATGGGTGACCACTTTAAGAATTATATCAAAGGCAACGTCGCTCCGCTAAAGAGCGATGCTCAAAACCTGATGTTCAAGAGGGCTTTCGCCAGTGAGAAATGTATGCTCTCCCTGATTGGCGAACTAAGACAAACTCTGGCTGAATCATTATTTGAAGAGGTTATCAGGCTTTACGAATCGGGAATTAAAAATCTTGTACTCGATTTCCGCAAACTTGAGTATGCCGACACGGTCGGCCTTCAGAACCTTGTCCGTATCTACAAATACGTTGATGAAAATGATGGCATTTCCTTTTCCATCCTTGCACCTGGTGGAGAGATACTGGACATTCTCCGGATCTGCAGGTTCGATAAATTCATCGATATCCGGCAGGATCTAAATGAATTTGAGGACGACTGGCAGGACGTCTGAAGGTAATCCAATTTAAATTAATCGGATACTAATTACACCGTTCCCCAGGAATGGTAAATATTGCTGTCCGCCCAAATTAAATGGACGAGGAAAAAACAGAACAGGCAACGCCCAGAAGCCGTGAACGCGCACGAGAGCGTGGGCAGGTCGCTAAAAGCCGCGAACTTTCGGGCACCATTGTCCTTCTTATCGCTTTTCTGACGCTCGCCCTTGTCATGAACATGTGGGGCAATATTACCATGGGATTGTTCAGGGATATATACGGCAACCTTTCATGGCCTTCGGTCAGCCAGGAAGGCATGAGGTTATTGTCAACGTACGTCATCACAAAAGTCCTGTTGATTTTATGGCCCATATTTGCAGCGACATCCTTAATCGCGATTTTAATTAATCTCCTCCAGACCCGTGGGAACATCAGCATTGAACCTATCAGGCCTAAACTCAGCAACATTAATCCAATGAACGGCATGAAGCGGATGTTCTCCACTCGCGGATTCGTCGAACTCCTGAAGGCAGTTTTTAAAATCGGACTCGTGGCACTTGTAACCGCGGGATATATCCGTGCGAACCTCCCTGTAATTGTCCAGGCTCATACTCTTGAACCAACCGCTTATCTCCCCTTTTTCGGACAGCACGCGTTACGGCTCGGACTCTGGATCATCGGGGTAATGCTTATCCTGGCAATTCTTGACCTTATTTACCAGATTTACCAGTTCGAGAAAGATTTGATGTTGACTAAAACCGAGGCGAAGGAAGAATACAAGCAGATGGAGGGAGATCCGCTCGTAAAAAGCCGTATGCGCCAGCGCCAGAGACAGATCGCGATGACGGCGATGCTAAGGGAAGTCCCCAAGGCTGACGTGGTGGTCACAAACCCGATACACGTTGCTGTCGCGCTTAAATATGAACCGGACATGCCGGCTCCGCAGGTGGTGGCAAAAGGCAAAGGCGCGATCGCACAGAGAATTATCGACATCGCGAGGGAGTTCGACATTCACATCCATCGCGATCCCCCTCTCGCGCGCTCCCTTTACAAAATGGTCGAAATTGGCGACATGATCCCGTACGAATTCTATATTGCGATCGCGGAAGTTCTTGCCTTTATCTACAAAACGAAGAAAAAATACCGCAAACAGCGTTCCCGTATGGCCGCGGCATCTTAATCGATTAACATGTAACATGCGCATTTTGCGCATGATCTTCAGTCACATGTGTTTCCAGCACATGTTAATTAGCAATATAATTTACTTCCTGGAAATACCCTATGCCTTAATATCAAGGCTCCCTTTCACCTGTGGTTTGCTGAGGTAATCCTTGATCGGATCCGACTCCTCCTCAAGCTCAAGCTCCTCAGCAGCCTCCTGTTCTTCATCTTCCCCTTCGTTCTTCTCGTGCTCCTTACGCTTCTGGATAACTACCGTATCAGAACGCTCCGGCTGCCTTGGTTGTTCCTGCCTGCGTGCCCTCGCGAGTTCCGCTTCCTCCCGAGACCCCGCTTCCCCTGCACGGGCATTGGCAATATCGGCCTGCTGCATTTTATCTGCATCGCCAGCACGCTGGATCGCGATTTGTACATCTATTCCGCGTAATCCCATTTCAGAACTCCGTTTCTGATAAAACGGTTATCAATTTACTAATCGGTTACGCTCCCATACGTAACCTCCAATATTATACTCTACTTTCGGCTGTCGATAAAGAACCCTTGACCCGGCACCTGTGATCCGGATTTTAACACTTCACTGTATCCCATTCATCATGTAGAATCTATTGAACGAGTCCTTATGATCCACGACGATGAATTCGATCTCACCTGGGCCGATCCACCCCCTCCATGGGTTGAAGCGTTCGGACCACTCCTGGAGTTCTGGGGTAACCCGATCTTCCAGCGACGCTATGTCATGTGGCGATTGAAGCCCATGTTCGGGCCAAAAAAATCCTTCCTGATCGGACTTGGCATCTCATTCATCATTAATCTTTTCTTACTCCTCGTCGCCGAAAAAGAACTCGCCCTTGAAATTGGATTCTGGGTTACCGTAGCCGCCCCGGGGATCGTAATCATCACTGTCACCTCGATCAGGATTTTCATATCGTCTCTTGTCGGTACTCCCCTCGAAATGCGCAGGGAACTTTTTTCCGGGATGCTTGGCGCGGTACTTACCACCCCGATGTCCGATGAAAAAGTTTTTTTCGCGGAATGTATATCCGGGCTGATGCGGGGGTTCGGTGCGATGGAAGAGGTTATCTCAATGCTCATCGGGCTCGTGGTTCCATTTCTCGCCCTTATGAGCCCCCAGTTGTGGCCGTATGTAAAAGCGGAAGGACCCGCTTCATTCTGGTGGTTTGTGCTTCTTTTGATCGCGATCATCATCCTGATCCAGGTACTCCTGCTTGCCTCTCTTTCAGCGGGACTTATGGCGATACAGTTACCTGTGGTCGCCACAGTGCCCGCGACGCTGATCAATACCGGTTTATGGTTCGGTGTTACCTCATTGATTGCATTATGGATTGCGGAATTCACGATGCGATTCGAACCGGTCCGGAACCTGGATATCCTCGCCATCTACCTCGGTATCGGGACATTCTTAATTGCATCCCTCACCGTCGCGTGCGCGGTAACAGGCTACATTGGCGTGATCGCATTCGCGAAAGCAAGGCGTCCGGGCTGGTACGGTCACGAGCGGGTCAACGCGGCAGGATTGTTATCGAGGGAAGAGAGAACCAGGACATCATTTGGAAAAAGCGTTTGAAAAATTTATATGATTACTGTATGAACCCGATAATCGCACGTTGAATCTTATTTGTGATTGCTTACGTCTATTGCTATCGGACTTGATAACATGGATCCGATCAATGAATACGGCCTAACAACTGTAAAATCGATCCCGTTCTGGATCTGTAGAATCCCGTTCCTGAAGCGCTT
>DAOVJF010000189.1 GCA_030673355.1 Planctomycetota bacterium
CGAAAAGAACTGTCCATCGATTCATACTGTTGCCTCCTTATTTATTTTTCAATATTTTATTATTAACGCCATAGCGCATTGACAATGAATTTGCCGCAATAGCAGAATTTATTGTTTATTTGCTGCATTAATTAATTTACTGATTAATTTTAAAGCTGGAAAAACCCTAATGCACTGGTATAGATACATACACACCTTTACCAACTGTCTTGCCGATTGATAATCTTGAGGCTCATTATATACGATAGCATAAATTTGTTGATCCAACAAGCTAGAATGAATGCTTATCACGGCAATATGAGAATGTCCCCTTTGACTACCTTCTGTCCGGTTCCTGTTCGACGGCTCCGGCTTCTTTCAAACCCCCATTGCGACTACTCCCTTGCCTTCGGCCAGCGGTTCCGGTCATCACAGCCCGCAGGGGACTTGCACCCCCTGGATACAAACCATGCCCGGCATATAAAAAAGCAGGCATACACGCCTGCTTGGATTTCGTTCAAATCAGGACTCCGTTTAAAAAAAGGATTCTCTTAACTGGTCCTCAAAAATTGTTGCCCTGATTTCGAGCGCTCCCTGGACCAGCCGCTTGATTTCATATTCTACTGAATTCAGAGCAGGCGGAGTCGACGCGATACCATCGCCATATGGCCAGGGTAAATTCGGCCAGTTGGTATAGTTGCTGTCGTACTCATATAAATCCTTATTCAACGCGAACTTGTTATAGTCGCTGTTTTCGAGAGTCGAAAGATCCCCGTAGCTGATTATCCAGTAACCCGAGCAGTAGGTTCCCTGTTCGCTGGTGAACTCCATGGGGATATAGGCAAAATCGCCCTGCGGGTAAGTGTCCTCGTTCCAGATAATATCGATCGGTTCGTAAAAACCTCCCGCGGTGGGACGTGCGGCACACAGCCCCATTCGGGTTTCACCTGTCGCGTTGACAGTGAACTCCACAAATGAGAAATCATTTGTCTGGGTATCGTATTCATAGAGCATGTGAGCGATATTCACCATTGGGATACCGGGACCAGCCAGCGGATTGGGCGGGTATGCATTGAGCTGGCCATTACGTGCGAGCTGATCGACCGGATTCATCGCCCCGGTAAAATCATCAGGGTCTCCACCCCACTGAATTTCATTCTGCCGGTTTCTGAAAAAAGAAACTTCAATTGGATTCGTATCCCTGTAAAAATCATCCTGAAGCGGGTTGCCGGTATCCACAAGGGGTGGACCGCCGCCGATAATTGCATTCCCCAGGCGTTTTACTGTAACGGGGATCCCGGGGATCGGATCGGAAGGTGGATTTGGAGTCGTGGTGTAACCAAATAAACGGGGGGGATCGGTGGGTGGCAGGGTATTATGGTAAACGGTCAGGGCAGGATATTTACCGCTCTTGTCCATCTGGTAATTATCGAGAGCGATGGCGATCTCTCCCACATTCGTTTTGATCCGTGCCAGCCTGGCACGGTGTTTCGCTCCGCCATAAGCTACAATGCTTATAGTCGTTAGCACCGAGATGATGACAAGCACGGTGAGGAGTTCGACAATTGTGAAACCTTGCTGCGATTTTACGATTTTGTGAAACATCAGGAGACCTCCGAAATATGAAAACAGGGAGAATGTAGAATTTGAGGGAATTTTTAACCGGTACAATATCAGACACAAAATCTATCGAACCGGTTTGGTTTTGAGCGGTTCCGAAAAGTTTATCGGTAGAAAATTCCCCCCTGCAATAAACCAGCCGGGGAATCGACCCTCATTAAAAATGAACCACAGGGCAGGCCTGCTGTCAAGTCACCCAGAGGGTTTCTAATTCATTAATTCTGGTGACTGTCCGTCCAAACGATGTAAAATGTATCATCGGTAAGGGCAATTTGGTTCCCATCAGTCGCTTGAGCTATAAAAAATACAACTTCCACTTTCAAGGTATTACCGGCTTGCCCAAGATAATGTACCTGCCCTCCAGCCAATATCCTGTCCATTGGGTGATACAGCCTGTACTCGATGATCCGATTTGAACCTTCTATCCATACAAGCTCCCCGTTTTCGTCCATGTTACACTCTGAAATACTGTAAGTTAAGCCAGTATCCACGTTGGTGATATGGATAACGAAATTGAAATTCTGGGCGAGGCTTTGCAGGGTTACATCACGGTTGAGTTCGAATCGCATAGTGCTGATCAGCGACAGCGGTACATTATGCGTCTCCTCCACCTGGATAGGGATATTGCCAAAAGTGAGGTGTACAATCGTCGGATCAGATCCCTCAAGACCTACCCCGTCGGTACTGTCACCACCGTTACAACTGATGAAGAAACAGGTTAATAGGGCAACTACAATGAGCCAGCTTAAGTGGTTTCGCATGGGTAACCTCCACCTAAAACGCCTCTGGCGCTTTATGCGATTTAGTCATTCTTAATATCAACAAAACAGGAGTAATTTTGACTCCTGCTACGGTATTAGCTAATGAAGTATAACATAATCTTCGGCCGGATAGAACATATTCCTGAGAAACTTTTAAGGCTGGAGTGCCTGGCAGGAGGATAATGTGCATGGTCAAAGCATCCAGTAGCGGGCAATGCTTTTTTAATTATAGTCCTTTATCTTATCCTATAGCCGTAAAAATTTAATTGAAAAATCCCGGTTTATGGAATATTTATCGCCAGGTACTCATCACTAGAAGCTTGACGGTAAAACTCCGGCATCAAAACGAATCTGGTTCACCAGTTCAAGGATACTGGTTTCAAACAATGATATCAACGGATTCGGGAAGACGCCTATATAAATCATCAAGGCTATTAAAGGAAGTACCGCTATCAGCTCACGGCTATCAATATCGGGCAGCCAGTTCCACTTTTCGTTCACCGGCCCCATGAAAATTTTCCGGATCATTATCAGCATGTATCCAGCCGTGATGATGATACCAATCAGGGCGATTGGCGCCAGTATACGGAAGAAATTCAATCCGTTGGCTGTTACGAAATCCGTCTGATTTATCGCAGCGAGCAAGCTGATAAACTCACCCCAGAATCCGGCCAGCCCGGGAAGTCCGAGGTTCGCCATGCTGGCTATCACCATTATGATCCCATACATCCGCATCTGCGGGAGAAGCCCTCCGAATGCGTTGAGGTCCCTCGTATGAGCACGGTCGTACAATACGCCGACCAGAAGGAACAGGCTTCCTGAAATAATTCCATGGTTAACGATCTGCAGTTGCGCAGCGGTAAATCCGTATTTATTCAGCGCGGCCATTCCAAGAAGGGCAAATCCCATATGGCCGATGGATGAATACGCGACAAGTTTTTTCAGGTCGGTCTGCGCCATCGCAACCATCGAGCCGTAGACAATATTTATTACCGCCAGGACACCCAGAGCGGGTGCGAGATTGTAGGTGGCCTCCGGGAAGGTCGGGAAACTCATCCGGAAAAACCCGTAAGTACCCATTTTCAGCAAGACCCCGGCAAGGATCACGCTGACCGCTGTGGGGGCCTCGACATGCGCATCGGGAAGCCATGTATGGAACGGGAAGATCGGGACTTTGATCGCGAAGCTGAGGAAGAAGCAGCCGAACAATAATACCTGCGTTCCATATGCTGATGCTTTTCCAAGGTACTGCGGCGCAAGCTGCTGAAGCTGGATAATATCAAAGGTCTGCTGCCCGGTGACGAAATAGAGCACGATAATCCCTATCAGGAGGAAAAGCGATCCGAAAAGGGTAAACAGGAAGAACTTGAGTGCAGCGTATTCCTTCCTCGGACCACCCCAGATGGCTATCAGGAAATACATCGGGACCAGGATCAGCTCCCAGAATACGTAGAAAAGGAGGTAATCAAGCGCTGTAAAGGTCCCGAACATACCGACCATCATGAGAAGGAACCAGCTCATGTATTCCTTCAACCGCATGGTTATGCTGAACGATGCGATTATTGACAGGACACTCAACAGGGCAGTCAGGATCATAAGCGGGAAACTGATGCCATCGACGCCAAGGTGGTAGTTGAACTTGGCTATCGTGTATTCCGCTTCACCAATTTGAGTAGCAGGCCGGTCGGTGACACTAACCCACGGTCGCAGCTCTTCGAATTGCATCCCGTTGAAAGAACGATCGTAGAAATAAATCTTTACGGGCCTTGCTTTGATCGACTCATATTCACCCTCATCTGTTTCAATCACCTGTACATCGTTGAGAAGAGCATAAGTCCATTCCGCTTCCTCCTCCCCAACGATTGGGTCCATTAAGCCGTCAGAGTCGATTGTTAAGTGATTTCCGAGCTGATCTACATAGATATCCCTGCCGCCGGGAGTTTGAGCAAGTGTGTAGCCGAACAGCATGTACAACACCAGGCCGAATGGGATAAGGGCATAAACCAGTGAGTTGGTTCTGATAAAGAATCTGCCATCCTGAGGGGCTATCATGTTGAAAACGATGCCAAGTATGGGGAGGAAAATAATCAGGCTTAGAATTCGGGAATATTCTGTCGATTCGGGATTTATCAGGTATCCCAGGTGCTTGTCAATTCCCAGAAATGGGATTTTTACCAACAGGCCGCTTTTAGTAGCCAGCTCGAAAATCCCGTAAAGTACGAGGAAGGTAACAATAATCCAAAGCACCCAGGCAATACTTGTTATTGTCCCGTGTTTCAGTTCTCGTTTTAAGTCCCCTGCTGTGCGCGGTATCTCATAGACACCTTCATCGGCAGGGATTGGACTTTTGTCGTGATCGTTCATGATTCCATTTTGTCCCGATATTCAAGCCTGATATTTTAATTCCCGCCAACTTCCTACGTTACAAACAACGTCAGGAGGTAGAACAGGATAAAGATGACTATCACCATCATGTAATTCTGTACGAAACCCGACTGGATCGGTTTGAGAAATTGGCTGAAGAAATTAACAATCCAGGCAACACCGTTTACTATTCCGTCGATAACGGCATTATCGAACCAGCCATGTAACATGGCAAACTGGTATGTAATCCACCCGGCCGCATTCACGATTCCATCCACGATGTATGTATCGATGATCCTTGCAAACTGGCAGAGCATAAGAACCGGCTGGATAATGTATTCCTCGTAAAATTCATCGACGTAATACTTGTTGTAGACTGCCCGGTAAAGTCCGGGGAACCTTGCTTTCCATTTTTCTTTTATTGCGATCCCCGCATCGGTTCCGTTGATGAAGAGCCCGTACACGACTCCCCCGAGCGCGACCGCGAGCGAGAACACCATCAATCCGATAAGCAATCCATCGACTTCCGGATGGTGCGCGTGGCCGTAATTCAGGTACGACGCGATCAGGTTGCCCTTCTCACCGAAAAATGGGGTGCCTGTAAAGCCGTAGACAGTTCCAAATACTGCCAGGACTACCAGGGGAATCCACATGCTCTTCGGAACTTCCCTGGGGGGAACCGGTCCGTGATGATGTTCTTCCTCTTCAAGCGGACCTGGCGGGACGTCCCAGGCATTATAGATTTCCGTATCTTGTTCGCCTTGCGCATGATGGCCGTAGTCAGGACTCTGCTTTCCCCGGTATGCATAGTCTTTTTTCGGACCGCCCAGGAATGTATAGCTTATCAGCCTGAACATATAGAACGCTGTAAGGAAAGCCCCCGCTATACCAAGAATCCAGATAAGATATAGTGCCGGATGGGGTTCGATTACCTGTACACCGCCGAATTCCGTAATTCTTGTGTAACCATTCCGGGCAAGATTGAACGCGCTGGCGAGAATTTCGTCCTTCGACCAGAATCCCGCAAATGGGAAAATCCCGGCAAGAGCCAGAGTTCCCGCAAGGAACGTGAAATAGGTGATCGGCATCTTTTTGGACAGACCGCCCATGTAGCGGATGTCCTGGATATGCCTGCATCCATAAATTACCGCGCCCGCACCGAGAAACAGAAGGGC
>DAOVJF010000174.1 GCA_030673355.1 Planctomycetota bacterium
GACAACGCAGCGAAGAGGGATAAACTGTCAGGCCTTAACCGGCAGTTCAGCACCGAACTCCATCGTTTCAGATTCGCTCGTCCTTATTATGAAATTGGGATTAATGCGGCATTTGCAGCATCGAGCAGGTTTGCGTAAAGGCATGCGGATGTCACCGGTCCAACACCACCGGGTACCGGGGTATACGCAGCCACGATCGATTGGATATTTTGCACATCGACATCACCCGCCAGCTTGCCGTCCTCATCGACATTGATCCCGACATCAACTACTGTCGCGCCCGGCCTGAGATAGTTTGAATCCAGGAATCGGGCTTTTCCAAGCGCGCCAACGAGTACATCGGCCCTCTTGCACACCATCGGTAATGACCGGGTGCGTGAATGGCACCAGGTTAATGTCGCGTTGCGGCCAACCATAAGCAACCCAAGCGGTTTTCCCACCACGAGGCTTCTCCCTACAATTATCACTTCCTGTCCGGACAGCCCGATCTGGTAGAAATCGAGTATCTCCATCACTGCTCTTGCGGTAGGGGGAATCAGAGCATTCTTAGCGCTTTTGAATAAAAGACCCGCCTGGTACGGGGAGATCCCGTCCACATCTTTATTGCTGTTAATTGCAAGCCCTGCGTCATGGAGGTTAATTCCCTTTGGCAGCGGCATTTGAACGAGGATCCCATCGATTCCCGGATCGTCATTCAGGGGGTTGATTATTTGCCGCATCCCGGGTATGTCAGCGGTTGGCTTAAGTGAAATTTCCTGTACTTCGCAACCGGTCTTGCGCGCTGTGGATTTAATGGTTTTTAAATAACTCCGCGATGCGGGATCGTCAACCGTAATTACAGCCAGACATGGTTTTCGTTTGTTAATCTGCTCATATTCATGGCTTCTTTCAAAGGTCGCATCATTAAGGGCCCTGGCGACCGGTTTACCCATTAAAACACGTGCATCAACCATTAAAAAAATCCTCCGTGAAGGGGATGTTAACATAAAGGATTAAAATTAATCCAATACCGGATTCCATTTATACAGATCTCATCCCCAGGACCTGCTGTAATTCCGAGTAAAGATATAATTCCAGTAATTATTACCATCCAGCCTGGGGATAGTAGATCATATACTCATTCACCATCGGCATTGGGAAGAATACCAGCGAGCGGTCCGATGGTGCGGTTAGATTGCTCAACGCCATGCATGAATACGGTGACCCGAGGTTCGCGGTTGAGATCGTCTGCGCCCATACATCCAGTTTGACCAGCATTGAACTTCCGTCATAAGTATTCGCAAAAATCAGGATCTTGCATCGACCTTCAAAATCGCCGTCAACATGATCGATAACCAGGTCCCCTCCGATATATTTCCTTAACCCGGCAACCTGGGTCGGGGTGATTTCCTTGAGGAATATGCTGCTTGACGACCACTCGTCTAGATGAACCGGCGGATAAACCGAAATGTCGAAAACTTCCACCGACCCGTTATTCCTTGCATGGAACATGTAAAGCCTTTTGTAATAAGTGTTTATACCAATACCAAGCGGTTTGGGGTCCGACCCAAGCCACGGTGAAAGATCGATTTTGGCTGCGGTATGGAAAACATAATCGAATGGTTCGCCCTGTTCGAGGTACACCAGTCTTTCAAGGTGGATCCCCTCATTGCCTTTGTCTCCTATCAGCCAGACATCACCGTTAGATGGGTCTGTGGTTACCGAGACGGGTTCGTTATGGCCATTTTCACCATCCCCGAGATCGAACTCCTTAAGCAGGGCTCCGGTTCCATCAAATATAAGGAAATTATCCGGATCGCTGTCGCTCACGACATACAGGTGGCCGTTATATTCATTACTCTGCACGACAAGGGAATTTCCGGCGTTGTAACCTGTTCGCTTGATTAATGTATTTGTTGAAACGTTGCCGCCCAGCGGTGGGATCGCAGCAGCCTGGATTCGCTGGACACCCCCTTCGATACCACCATCGAAAAACAGGGCGCCTTCTCCACCTATTAACTTGGGAAGGAACGAACTGTCAAGGTGCGTTATACCATTCGAGCCGTTGAGACTGAAAGAGCCGCCGAAGGTTGAGTGTATCGCGGTGCTGCTGTTGCACATGGGCGGAGCGACCTCGACGATATCGAGTACGAGAAGCTGGTAGGCTGTCAGCGGCATACCCTCGACATAAGTTCCATCTTTCTTCGCCGACTCAACCGACATCAATCCGACAATTTGCCCGGGTTCTTTTATTGATGGGTTTGAAATATTGAACTGGTAAGTGAAATCGGACGATGTGCCCCCGCCGGTCCACGGGTTTATCACACCCTCAAACAGATCTGGAATTTCAAGATTCACGGTCGTGAAAAATACATATGCCTCTTTCTGCCAGGATTTCACGTTGACATGCACGTTCTGCGATCCGCCGGCATATTCGCCAACCGAGCATTCAAGCTGGCCTTCCAGTCCGGCGATTTGTATGTCGTATGCTTCTATTGAGTTTGCAGTCAAAGGGAAATGGCCGGGGATCATCAGGCTGCCGGCGGACGGAACGATCGGTTCCTCCCAACTGCAATCGAATGCCAGACCCACTCTCGCCTGACCTGGATCGATACTTAAATGGAAATGGTTGATTACCTCATTACCGGCAAGGAAGTACATACGGTTTGTGTCTGTCCAGTATGTCCTGTAAGGGTTGACCACGGTTTCTACAAACTCACCCATACCCTTGGTAAGAGCACCATCAAAATAGCTGAAGGGTACCGGTTTATCCATGAACTCATACGGATTCCATCTGCGGGTGAAGCCATCGGGATTCAATAACGCCGACTGCCCGACAAACATACCCGGAGTGTTGACTACATGTTCCGGCCACCAATATGCCGCCGGCATCATCATTATGCCGCGTAGATCGAAAAGGGTGTATTCCTTTATGTCAAATGGATGTCTGAATAATATTGCGACTGTTAATGTTCCGTCCTCATGAAGGTACCAGTCATCCACCGCAACATTGCCGGGAGCGAAGAATTCTACAAAATGGAGTACGTTAAGATGCAATGTGCCTTCCCTGGCTGGGGTTAGTTCGCATGAAGTACGATCTTCATTAAAAAAGAGATCATACTGGCTAAGCAGGTATCGATTTGACACTGCCTGCCCGGACGTTGATTCACTCAGGTCTGGATATAACGAGGGCTCGACAGGACCTGAAGAATTTGTGCAACCTGACAATGGCAGCAAAGTGAGTAACAGGACTGTAATAAATCCGTTAATTACTGCCCGCCACTTATAATATGAAAACTGGAACATAATTACTGAACCTCCCGAATTGGGAATTTTTTATTTGGTCCCTATAATCTAATTATAGGCGATATTCACACGCGGCACAAACCATTAAACATATAATTATGATGAAAAAATGAAGGGATTTAATATCCCTTGCCATTGGATCTATATGAATATCTTATACAATACCCGCAGTTAGTCCTGAACTTATGCTCCATCAATCCCGAACTCTTCCAGGATATCCTCCCCTATACTCGGGCTCATTCCAGTATGGGTGCCGGTTACTTTTCCGTCAATGTCAATGAAAACAAGGTATGGAATTGCCCGGGTTGGGTAAAGATTACTGATACCTCTCGATGGGTCGTGCATAACCGGAAATGTCAGCTCTTTTTGATTGATAGTGTTCGCGATTGCATCTTTTAGTCGTGCATCCTCGCTTGTAATTGCGATAATCTCCACCTGGTCCCCGTACTCTTCGTAAAATGCCTGTAATAAAGGCAATTCCTCCATACAGGGACGGCACCATGTCGCCCAGAAATCGAGAACCACAGGCTTCACACCGATATAATCCGATAACCTGATTTCCCGGCCATCGACGGTTGCATAAGTAAAATCCGGGGCATGTTCACCTTCATCCGGTCTGGCGCTGCTGTCTGGTATTTCCGGATCAACTTCAGCTCCAACGGGCTCAAAGTGCCAGATAAAATAATAGGAAAGCAGTGCTACTATTACCGTTGAAAAAAGTACTCCGCCTTTTATTGTATTGTTCACCATGTAATTCCTTTCTTTTCTTCTTTAATCTCTTCCGCCGGCAATTTACCCTGGAATTTTTATCTTACAAGTGCCCGGATCATTCCCTGTAGCCTTCTTCGTACTCGACACTCGATCCTTCTGTTGTACCCTGGCTGGTTTTAATCACACCTCCGCCGCTTGCTCCGAAATCCGACGCCATTATCGCGTTAATATCCTGCGTCAGTATAATTTCGATCTCCTCCTCGATCATTCCAAGGTATTCTTCATCTCCCGATCTCTCGAATGTTGCCTTGAGCATATACGCGAGGTTGATATCCTGGCGCCAGTTGTCAAAACAGTCGCGGTAAGCCTGATTTGCATTCTCGGCCTGGTTGATTTCCTCGTAATACAAACCCCTGTAATAGTGGTAGTACGGTATCAGCGCGTCCGAGATTTTCCCCACTTCCGCCGCGGTTTCCAGGGCCTCAAATGCTTCATCCTGGCGCCCGAGTTCCCATAAAGCCCGTGCACGAAGGTAGTGACCGAGGTCATCACCCTCATTCCTGACCAGCGTTTCTTCAGAGAGTGTCAGGGCGAGTTCAATATTATTTCCAATCAGGGCCTGGCGCGAATTATATTTCGAATCGAGGATTTCGATCGCATGGCTTTCCGCTATCTCATCTATCATCTGAGCTTCAGCTTCTGAAATATCGGGTGTAAGGAGAATCATGCTGATTTCATAGAACTTGCCCTCGTACGGGTCTTCGGTAATGTTATCGAGCCGGATTATCCTCCAGCCCTCGTAATTCAGGAACGGTTCGCTCACCTCACCGATCTCCATTTCGTAAGCCAGTGACTGGTATTCCTGGGGATTTTCCTTAACGCCGAACATTGGAAACGTCCCGCCCATGCGGGCTGTATCGCTATCGGAATATTCCAAGGCAATCCTGGCGAAATTTTCACCGTCCTGGGTAATCCGGTCGAAAAGTTCCCTGGCAAGATCCTCCATATTTTGTCCGGCAAGTTCATTTACCTCGACACTGGAGAGATCCACACCGGGAAGGCGCCTGATCTCCTTGCGGATTTCATGATCGATCGCATCTTCACGCACCATTAATATCTGGTTCGGTGTGAATCCAATAAAATTCGATATTCTCGTGCGGCGTCCCTGGCGATAATCCTCGACGTGCTTTGATATATTCGCCTCGTAAACATATTCCGTATCCACCTTCGCGACCCGCACTTCCGATCCGGCGACATGCAACGAAGAACTCCCCTCACATCCGGATACAATCAGCAGGATCGTGCCCTGCAGCAATACGGATACCACGAGATAAGCGGGTAACAGCTTTAAAAATCCGATTTTTTTCACAGTCATTTTTATTCGCTCAGATAAATTGTTTACTGCCGCTTGATTTTACCATTTTATGATCACCATCCGCACTAATCATCCGGGTTTTAGAGAGGGTTGTATGATCAAAAGTTCAATAATCTTTAACTGCCCGGCACAATAACACAACCCCGCCCGATGCCTTATTAATTGAATTTGAATGAGGAGACCATGGTAAATAAAAAGCGTCCCCGTGTTTCAAGTGCTCAAGCCCGTTATTCCTTAATGTACCGACTCACCGGGCTTTACAGCTTTCTCCGGAGCCAGGAGCGTCACTCCAAGATCATCCCCGGTCGCGAGCAGCATACCCCTCGACTCCTCACCCCGGAGCTTGACAGGTTTCAGGTTAGCGACTATCACTATCTGCTTCCCTATCAGCTCTTCGGGTGTGTAAACTTTGGCGATCCCGGCGACTATCTGCCTTTCTTCACTCCCGAGATCGATCCTGAGCTTCAGAAGTTTATCGGTTTTTTTAACCGGCTCACACTCAAGTACAGTCGCGATCCTCAGGTCCAGCTTCATGAAATCATCAAACTCGATTTCATCCTTGAATTCAGAAGTATCCGGCATTTCAGCGAATTTCTCCTTTTCTTTTTCTCTTACCTTGGTGAGTTTCTCAACCTCTTCGAGGAATTTCGGGATATCTATCCTGGGTACAATCGGTTCTCCCTGGTTTATACACGTTCCAGGCTCGATTGTCCCGAATCCGCCGCCGTCATGATACCGGTGATCGGTCGCTTTCCCCGGAAGCCCGAGCTGTTCCCA
>DAOVJF010000261.1 GCA_030673355.1 Planctomycetota bacterium
ACCCCGGCTTCCCTGCATGTTTTTGATAATCTGGCGATGTCGAGCCTTTGGCCTGTCAGAAAATTGACTAAGGGTACGATCATCATTTTCGACCGATCATCAATCGCATCAATCAGCCTGTCAATCGATATCAGCCTGTCCTCGCCCTCCACAATCCGCGCTTCGACTCCCCACTGCGATAAGAGTTTTGCGGCCATAACGATCGATGGGAAACATCTGTCGGGAACGATGATATTATCGCCGGTCTCCCAAAACATCGCATGGGTAAACATGGCGAGCGTCAACGATGTGTTGAAATTGAAGCCAATTTCATCCGCGCTTGCATTTAGGAGCCTTCCCATCAGCTCCCTCGTCAGGTCCATTTCTTCCGCCCAGACCTCATATCCCCACATCGGGCCTTTATTCAGAATGGATGCGAACCGGTTCATATTTTCTATTGACGATGTCGACCATGGACCGTGCGAGGCATGGTTAAGGTATGTTTCATGCTGGAGAACCGGGAATTCATCGCGATAGAATTTCCGCTTACCGTGAAAATCCATGTTACGTGTAGCTTCATTCATTGAAGGTGTAAGTGATTCATTCATCTGAAAATTTACCGCTAATCGGGGTCCATGTTTTCCTGTGGGGGTAATTTATCCCTGACAAAATCGTGCAGGTTTTTAATCCGGGTTAAAAAGCTCTCCATTTTATGAAGCGGGATCATGTTGGTTTTATCCGACTTGGCTTCATCGACATTCGGATGGGTCTCGACGAAAAGGCCGTCGATCCCGGCTCCGATCGCGGCACGGACAAGCGGCTCGATAAATTCCCGCTGCCCGCCGGTTGACGATCCAAGGCCGCCGGGAAGCTGTACCGAATGCGTTCCATCGAATACTACCGGACAGCCGTATGTCCGCATCACCGGGAAGGATTTCATGTCGACTACCAGGTTTCCGTACCCGAAAGACGATCCACGCTCGGTAAGCGTGAAATTGCGCTTCTTACCCCCTGCACTGAATCCATCTTCCGCCTTTCCAACAATATTCAACGCGTCCCATGGGCTTAAAAACTGTCCCTTTTTTATGTTTACAGCCCTGCCGAATTTACACGCAGCATGTACGAGAGATGTCTGCCTGCAAAGGAAAGCGGGAATTTGTAAAACATCCACGATCTTTGACGCGTACGCTACCTCCTGGACATCATGCACGTCTGTTAGAACCGGTACGCCGATCTGGGTTTTAACGTTCTCGAGGATGCGTACACCTTCTTCAAGGCCCGGACCGCGGAATGATTTAAATGAAGAACGGTTCGCTTTATCATAGGATGCCTTGAAGACATACAGGATTCCCAGCTTTTCCGTAATCGCCTTGAGTTTCTCCGCGACAGTCAGACAAAGCTCTTCATCTTCGATGACACACGGCCCGGAATACAGAAATAACGGATCCCCCGGATTCCATGTGTGCTCCCCAAGCCTGAGAGGAAATTTCGATGTCATAGTGGGGGAATTATAGCAGACTTGAAAGGTTTTACAGGCTCCAGACCGGCTTTGTCCTTCACATTCAGGAACAATGATGGCGTTTTATCTCTGGAATTTAAGCTCCCCTCTGGTATACTACTTCCACTCTACTCGATGACAGGAAACCATAAATGGCGGTTGAAGATACTATCAGAATTTATAACGAAGTTGTCGCCGAAGCCCAGGAAATTCTCAGGGCAAAGGACCATGACTACGGCGAAAGCTGGCGTGATATGAGGATCTCATCGATCACCGACCAGATCCTTGTTAAAGTCAAAAGAATCCAGACTCTGGAGGAACTCGCCATGAAAGGTGAGACATCGAAAGTTGCCGAGGGTCGTGAATCGGAATATCGCGACATTATCAATTACTGTGTGTTCGCGATTATCAAGTTGAGGGAAGAGGGGGCAGTACAGGAATAATCACCAGGCACTGGTTAATGCTATGGAAAATGAAGCCCCATACCGAACCTATCAAATGCCATCGCTTACCGGCCCCGATGGTCCGGTCGAAACTGTGGCGATTATCGGATATGGTAACCAGGGGATTGCGCAGGCGCAAAATATCAGGGACAGCGGTCTTCCGGTAACAGTAGGACTTAGGGAATCCAGCGCCAATCGCAAACGGGCTGAGTCCGATCTTTTTGATGTAGCTGATATTGAAACCGCATCCGCGAACGCATCCGCCATTTTCATTCTTGTTCCCGATGAATTCCTCGGCGAAGCGGCGGGTATTGTCCAGGAGCACGCGAAATCCGGTTCAATAATTGTACTTGCCCACGGCTCCAGCCTTCACTTTGAAAGATGGAAGCTGAAAGACGTATTTGACTGCGGCCTTATCGCGCCGCACGGTCCTGGAATTGAGGTCAGGCGGCTATTCAACGAAGGCATGGGTGTTCCAGCAATACTGGCTGAAATTCAGGATGTCTCTGGCTCATGCAGAAATCGCCTGGAACTCCTTGCGGCAACAATCGGATGTGCTCGAATAGGGGCCGGGATACGCTGGACTACGCTCAGGGAAGAGGTGGAAACGGATCTATTTGTTGAACAGGCGCTGCTTGTAGGTGGGGTAATTGAATTACTTCGAGCGGTTGTTGCAACGATGGTCCGGGCCGGATACGATCCGGCGATCTGCAGAATGAGCACGCTCTATGAACTTCCCCATATCGCTTATATATATGAAAAGCTGGGTCCGTCGAAAGCATTCAAGGCGATAAGCTCGACCGCGGCATTCGGGGCCGCCACACGCGGTCCAAGGATCATTGACCAGCATACGCGAAGGTTGCTTGAGGACATGCTCGAGGAAATTCGCAACGGGACCTTCGTCAACGAACTCTTCAGCCCCGAAGCTCCCCTTATCCTGGACAACTACATCACCAAGCTCGAGGACAGCAACCTCTCCAAATCTGACAGCCTTTTCCCGAAAGATATCGATGAAAATCCCGGACAGTCGGATTAAATTATGCCTGAGGTTGATGAAAATACAGGCACCGATGATGAAGAGAAAATTGTTGAGTTCCCCAAAGATGAAATCCGTATGCCGACCCAGCGGCTTCCCCGCGATCTCGGGCGAATAGAAGATTCCCACCCGCTCCGGAAACCTTTAAGAATTGCCATTGTTGTTTTAGGAATTTTTATCGTAGCTGTGATCGTTTACGCTTTCATAACAGCTCCACCGGCCGATCGCGAGGACCCCGGACATACATCGTTTGCGGAAAGCTATCGTGAACCCGGCACGATCACCTACCTGGATCGAAATATCGATGGGTGGTTTCTCGAGGAGTCGCGGGAACATTTTATGGGCCGGGACGGGAACAGGTATACGTATGTGGATTCCCATGTGCGCGAAGGGGCCCGTGTTATAGGCCACTGGCGATTGATCGAATAAATCCCCGCCTGGTCGTTGATTTACTCTCTGTTTCAGATTACAATCCCCGTCGAACACCTCTTTACAACAACGCCTGGTAACGCACTTCTCACAAGGGGAGCGATTTCACAGCGGAGGATAATATGAACGATAGATTTAAAAAAATCCTGGATGCCTCGGGAATCCGGGATGTAAATTCCGGGGTCTCTACTGGAGAATGGATAGAAAATCCGTCCGGTGGGGAGCTCGAAGTTTTTACTCCCATCGATGGTTCAAAACTTGCCACGGTCAAAATGGCCGGAGAGGATGATTTCGGAACCGTTATTGACAAAGCGCAACATGCGTTTAAAACATGGCGCATGATGCCTGCCCCGAAACGCGGTGAAATTGTCCGCCAGCTCGGGAACGCGCTTCGCGAGAAAGAGGAACTTCTCGGTGAACTCGTTGCCCTCGAAATGGGAAAAATCAAGGCAGAGGGGATCGGTGAAGTTGTCGAGATGATCGACATCTGCGACTTCTCTGTCGGGCTCTCACGCCAGCTCTGTGGGAAGACGATGCATTCTGAACGTCCCGGTCACAGGATGTACGAACAGTGGCATCCGCTTGGCACCATCGGTATTATCTCAGCTTTCAACTTCCCTGTCGCCGTCTGGGCATGGAACGCCGCGATCGCCGCGGCCTGCGGCGACACAATGATCTGGAAACCATCCAGCGAAACCCCGCTTACCGCGATCGCCATCCAGAATATCTGTAATGAATTAATGAAAAAAAACGGTCTTGAGGGAATTTTCAACCTGGTTGTCGGACGCGGCAGCACTATTGGCGAAAAATTAATCGCCGACAGGCGCATCCCCCTCGTATCAGCCACCGGTTCGTGCGAGATGGGTTACCGTATCGGCGAAGTGGTCGGTAAGCGTCTCGGACGGACTATCCTTGAATTAGGCGGAAACAACGCGATTATCGTTATGGACGACGCGAATCTCGATCTCGCTCTCATGGGAGTCCTTTTCGGATCGGTTGGGACGGCAGGCCAGAGATGTACGTCGACACGGCGGATCATACTTCACGAAAAAATCTACGATCAGTTTCTCGATCGGCTCGTATCGGCTTATAAATCCGTTCCTATTGGAAATCCGCTGGACGATGGCATACTCATGGGTCCGCTCGTGAATGCCGCGGCAGTCGAGACGATGCAGGCTGCGATTGGACGGATCAAGGGCGCCGGCGGAAATATCCTTTACGGCGGTGAGCCGATCACCCTTGATGGGCTTGAAAATGGCCATTATGTCAAACCCTGTATCGCGACCGATCTCGATAACAAGGCGGATATCATCCAGGAGGAGACCTTCGCTCCCATCCTGTACGCGTTGAAAATCGGTTCGATCGAGGGTGGGATCGAAATGCAGAACGATGTGCCGCAGGGGCTCTCATCCGCGTGTTTCACTACCAACCTTCTCGCCGGTGAAAAATTCCTGACACATTCAGGGTCGGACTGCGGTATCGCGAATTTGAATATCGGAACGTC
>DAOVJF010000600.1 GCA_030673355.1 Planctomycetota bacterium
AATTCTGTTGGGTAAATGATCTCACCGTCCGGGCCGGTTTCCGGATCGGGAAGATTGTTATACTCTCTGCACGCGACCTCACAACTGTGACATCCTATACACATGGTGCCATCATTCAAAAGGCCATATAATGAATGCCCCGAATGGTCGGCACTTTCATCAACAGCCAGTACCTCCCCACTTGTTGTCAGAACCCCCACTGCCGTTCCCCCCAGCACCTTAATAAAATCACGACGATTGAAATCCATTAACATGCTCCATTTGGTAATAATCAGAAATACGCTGCAGGTTCAGAAATAATAAACATTCTTACAACTTATCGGATGCTCTGGTTACTTCTTTCACAATTCAGATGCATCAGGTAAATAAATGTTTATATATTAAAGCAATAAGTAACCTAACATATTGTATCAGTAGTGTAAAGAACTTCGACATCCTGATTTTGAATAAATCAAATTTTTGCCGAGTGAATTTATAATCCTGAATTACACGCTTGTGAATTAAATGCGAATATGTGAATACATGCGAGCTATCTGGAACTAAAACCCATTTCAAGACCTCTATCACAGACCAGAAAAGGGATTATAACATGCTTGACACTGTGTACCCGAAATGATACGTTACGCGGGCACTTTATCATTTCTTAAGGAATTTTGGGCTGCAAGCGAGGATGGTTCCATGGACCGGATACCGATTTACGACGAAAAACCACCGGTCGGCGGCGGTGCCGTCGATTTAATGAAAAAATTGGGGGTGAAAGTGGTCGTAATCTCGGCCACAAGGACCCCATTTACGTCGGTTGGTACAGATTTTAAGGATATCAATCCAATCGATCTCGGTGTTTTCGCCGCTAAAGGCGCGATCAAACAGGCGGGACTGGAAAACCGCACCGAATTAATCGACAATGTGATTATGGGTAACGCCCAGCACACGTCGCTCGATTCACATTACGGCGCGCGTCATGTCGGACTGAAATCTGGAGTTCCATGGTCGAGCCGCGCCTTAACCGTCAATCGAATCTGCTGGTCAGGTGGAGAAGCACTTACCATTGCCGCAAAAGAATTAATAACAGGGGATTCAAAAATGGTCCTGGCGGGAGGCTATGAAAGCACGTCGCAGTCACCGTATGTCATCTATGGGGCCGCGTTCGGATTTCCCTACATGGGTGGACCGCATGCGCATTTCCTCTTCATGGACGGTTTAAAAGATACCTACACTAATATCGACATGATGGACACAGCGGAAAACCTGGCGCGGTATTACGATATCAAGCGTGAGGAGATCGACCAACTGGCCTACGAAAGCCAGCATAAAGCCGGAAAGGCACGCGATAACGGCAATCTCGGACGCGAAATCACCCCGGTCGAACTTCCAACCCGTCGCGGTGTAAAACTTGTCGAGCATGACAACCTCATGCGTCCTGAGACTACAATGGAAGTACTTTCAAGGATGATCCCAGTAAAACCTAACGGTGTAACAACCGCGGCAAATTGCAGCGGTATTGTCGATGCCGGCGCGGCGATGATCC
>DAOVJF010000138.1 GCA_030673355.1 Planctomycetota bacterium
ACAGCCAGGTTGACAAAGTGGATGGCGTCGTTGAGAGCATCGCGATCGGGCAGGACTGGGAGGGCGATGTTCGTGTGGTCCTGTTTGTCGTGCTCCAGGAGGGTTATTCTCTCGATGATGAAATGATCAAAAAAATCCGCACGACTATTCGCTCCAACACCACACCCCGGCATGTCCCAGCGAAAATTATTCAGGTTAAGGATATCCCCCGGACGATAAGCGGAAAAATTGTCGAGCTGGCGGTGCGCAAGGTGGTCCATAACGAGGCCGTAAAAAATATAGACGCCCTCGCGAACCCCGAAACGCTTGAATATTTCAAAAATCTGGAAGAATTAAAGACTTAAGAAAATTACCAGGGGACTTGAAAATTTCAGGGACGAGGCACGACCATAACAGAGGCATGACCGTCAGGGAGTGCACCTAACAGTAGCCCGTACGTAAGCAAGTGCCCATATGTGCGCCATAAAAAAATTCATCAATGCACTCCCTGACGGTCGTGGCTCTGATTGTTAGGGACTCTTAGGAAAATTAACCAGGTGTACCCGGTGGTGCTAATAATTATCACATAATAACATTCAGCCCGCTCGACGATGCCGCGTAGATAATACTCCCGTCCGCCGCCAGGCCGTCCGCGTTGTAGAGATCAAGTTCACCGACAAGCAGGATGTTGGATGGATTAGTAATATCGTAGATATAAATCCCGAAATTCGATTCGCTCACATACGCGTGCCCGTTGACAATCACAATTTCCTTCGAGAATGCCGACGGTGAATTAGTGTTCGTGTCGAGTAAAGGCGGGTCAATCGGATTCAACGAAAGATCGAACGTCGAGATGTCCCCCATCAGATTCACAGCGCACAGAATATTTCCATCGATATCGAGAGTCTCCAGATTTGTCGGACCGAATGAATTCAGGTAGTACGGAGCGGCCGGATCGACAAGATCGAAAACCATACAACCCTCGTTGCTGTGCGCGAGGTAGAGAAGCGATCCATAATCGATCATCTGGTTTGCGAAACCCGAGGGAAGATTGACAGCCGGAGGCCAGGATATTGAATACGGATCGGTAATATCCAGGGGCTGGAGGCTTGTCGGGGATGTCGTATCGATATAAAGCCAGTTCCCGTGGATGATCCCGTCTTCCTGGCCGATATCCCAGGTATTGACGGTCAGTGGATTTAATGGATTACTGCAGTCGACAATGGTCAAATTAAACTGACCGGTGATGTATGCAAAAGTGCCGTCGAACGAAAGGTTCCTGTAATTATCGCCATCGTCCCATGTTCCCAGTAGAACCAGGTTGACAGGGTCGGTACGGTCGAAAATCTTGATTCCCGCCCAGCCGTTTGTGGTTACCAGGAGATCTCCGGAATAAGCCACGTCGGTCGCCTGTCCCGGTATGGTGTTTAAGATCACCGGATTTGCGGGATCGCCGCCGGGCATCGGGGTACAGCTCCGGATATTGAGATTAGCGTCCTCATTACCTGCCTGATCTTCGGCCTTGACAACAAAATACCATTCAACGTCCCCGGTCAGGTTATAGACTTTAGCCTCAAGGTCCGTAAGGGTTCCAGGCCAGACCTCGATATCCTGAATTGTCTGGGCGGTGGCAATATCGAACGGAAAGGTATCCGCATAATAAACGTTATAAATAACCGGAGGCGTTAACAGATCGGTCGCCTGGTTGAAACCCAGTAATGCCGATGAGTAACCCGCTTGGGCGGACTGGATGCCGATTGTTGTATCCCAGACTGGAGGGTCGGTATCGGTTCCGATAACCATGTCGTCACTGACAATCGGAAACTGGTTGTAGTACGCGACAATCCCTTCCTCAGTTACGACATCCTTGTAACTTGGAACCGAAAGGCTGAGTGTGCTGTTAACCGGTGTAAAACCGAGATCGGCAGTTATGAATAGCGTCAATTCGCCGGTCCAGTACTGACCGATATTTTCAAATTTAAACCTGTTTAATCCCGGGTAATCTTCCTGGGCGATCAATTCATCGTTCTCGTCGTAAATTTTATCATCATTTGAATCCCGGTAAATATACAATTTTTCGACATTTTGATTGGGTATGCTGCCCGCCTTGGAAATATTCAGTTGATCGAGCGTCGCGCCGATACCGATCTCCAGGTCAAGTTTCAGTAGCGGAATGTCGGTATCCTGCTGCTGAATAAAAATTGGCGCCAGGCTTTCACCGGTCACGGTTAACATATTGGAAACCGATTCCATTTTAATTCCGTAGGTGGTTGAATTGCCTTCCGCCGGTGAAAATACCTTCAGGAAATATACCTCACCTGCGATACCGCTGGAAAATTCGATCTGCTCGAAGCTTGAATAATAATGATTCGGTCCTGTGGAGCTACCTAAAAGACTTGTCATCGCCGGATCGGAATAAAGCTCGATATCGAGATTCTGACCCCATGTGAAAATGTCCAGGTCGATGTAGAGGTACCCGGTTACATCCATCGCGAACCGGTATAAGTCATATACATCATGGTATGGATTCCCGGGGGCATCGTGGACCGTATCGTAAATTTCAGCGTCTGGTAAAACCAGTGTAACGAAACCATCCGGATCCTCAAGGCCCGCCCACCTGTCCGAACCGAATACAGCCCTTAAAGCATTAACGCGCCCATGACCGGTCTGGATATCGAACCCCGGCACGTCCAGGTCGTCGGCGGTCTGTTCTATTCTTTCCCAGCACCAGGTTCCCGATTTCCACGGGAAATAGGATTTTATCAGCGCCATTACACCTGCCGCCATCGGCGTAGCACACGATGTGCCGCCAAAAAACCCGTTAGGTGAGTAACCATCCCAATAGCTGCTATAGTGGCTTCCGTGGGTTGTAGTATACTGGGAGCCGTAACCCATTACCGTCATGTGATCTCCGTAACTCGATCCCCAGTAAAATCCGTCTTCTCCGGATACGATTCTTTTCTCATCCCTCGGTTGAAGATACTGTGTGAACGGGCATGAACCGCCGATCGCCATCACTGAATCATACGCGTTTGGATAGCAGTGAGTGGTAGAACTTTCGTTACCTATACCGCCCATGAGGATTACCCCGTGACCATCCTGCCAGGCATCGTCGCAGGCGTCTTCCATAATTTGAGAATATTCGTAGGTGCGGAACGACATGCTGACAATGTCCGCATCGTTCACGCTGGCGTAGTTCATGCCTTCGACGACAGTCGACACCAGACCGCCATGACCGGTCAGGTCGACCTTTAACGCCATGATTTTTATACCCGGAGCGATACCGGTCAATCCCCTCTCATTGTCCTGGACCGCTGCAACGACTCCGGAGCACGCGGTGCCGTGGTACCTGGCATAATACCCGTCATCGTATGGGTCGTTATCCATATCCCACGCGTCCCATCCCCACCAGTCATCGATATACCCGTTGTCATCGTCATCAAACCCGTTGTCCGGGATTTCATCCTCGTTGATCCAGATATTGTCGTGAAGGTCCTCATGATCGAACCTCACCCCGGTATCCATCACACACACAACGATATCTTCCAATCCCGTCGAATCATTCCATACAAGACTCGCACCGACCATTGCCGGACCCCACTGGTCGTACGGCGAATCCTTTGGATCGGTTGGATCATCGTGGTACGCCCACATCGGATCGTTCGGGAAATAAGGCTCATCGCAGAAATACAGTATAAAATTCGGTTCTGCAATACGCACCAAAGGGTCGGCGTTCAAAATTTCCACCATCTCGGGGACAGGAGTACCGTCGGTAATTCCCAGCCTGTATACTGTGCCCCACCGGCATTTAATAGCCTGAATCGGGGTTAGTGGAAGGCCGACGATCAAAGATGTGTCCGGAGTGACGGAAGAATCCTCCATGACGATAAGAATTTCGCCAGGCAGATACAATTGTTCGGTTTCCTGGCTTAATGTTCCTCCTACAGGTCCGTAATTATGTCCTGAATTAATACCATTGCCCGCCTCGATTCCATTATCGGCATCCGGGTTGCCTGGATTCGGGGAAATCGGATCATGTTTACCGCTGCATCCGACGGACAATATAAAAATCAACGCGATGGAGATAAAAAACCTGGGAATTTTTAAAAACCGATCAATCTTTCCGGTCATACGATTCTCCAATATAAAACTATAGCCCAATCCTTATATGCATTAGATGTCTAATAATACCGCATTTCCGAAAATTTACCAATACATTTGAATTAATTCATGAATTTGGACTTGTATTCCTTCACCATCTACAACCCGGCTTTCACTAAATCCAGCAGTCTCAGCATTCCGACAACCTTCCCATCGCTGTCAACTACCGGTATCTGGCTGATCTGGTGCTGCTCCATAAACCTGAGCGCATCGTATGCCCGGGTGCTCTCGGTAATCCTTTTCGGATCGTGGATCATTATGTTCCCGACTCCGGTCTCCATAAGGGAGTCAATCGACTGCTTCTCCTTCTCCGCTCGTTCGAGAAGTCTCTTGACATCACCGTCTGTAATGATTCCCTTAAGGCGCTCGTTTCCGTCAACCACGCTGACAGCTCCAAGACGTTTTGCGGTCAGCTCGAATAACGCCTCCCGAAACGCTTCGCAATCCTTAACCCTTGGATCGTCCGGGGCCAATGTCATTATGTCCGACACTTTCAGTGTCAGACGTTTCCCGATCGAGCCTGCCGGATGGCGTTTTGCGAGATCATCCTTACCCAGACCCCTCCTCTCCATAACCACAAGCGCGAGCGCGTCCCCAAGCGCAAGCTGGGCTGCGGTTGATGCTGTCGGAATCAGGTTATGCGGGTCGGCTTCGCGTTCTACTTTACACGGAAGAACCATGTCCGCCATGGTCGCGAGCGAACTTTCCGGACGGCCGGTGATCACGATAACCTTCGCGCCGATTGCCTTGATTCCCGGCATGAGTCCGAGAATTTCGGAGGATTCACCAGAATTCGAGATAAGGATCGATACATCATCGGGAAGGATGGCGCCCAGGTCGCCATGCACACCCTCGGTTGGATGCAGGAACATTGCGGGTGTGCCGGTTGAAAGAAAGGTAGCGGCAATTTTCCGCCCGATTATCCCTGACTTCCCCACTCCACTGACAACAACCCTCCCCGGACATTTCAGGATCGCCCTTACCGCAATTTCGAAAGTGTCGCCCAGTGTTTCAGCCAGGGCTCTTAAGGAGTCAGCCTCGCAAAGGATAATTTCCTTAGCCCTCCCAAGGGGGGTTACCGGGATGTCAGTATTTACTTGTGAGCTATCCATGCAGGTCACCGGATTTATTCAATGTGACCGTACAGTGTAACCGAGACACGCCCGAATTCCAAACGGGTGCTACGATTCTCCCGCCTGCTCGGATATCCCCTCTATCTCCTTCACTATATCATCAAACGCTTTATTGGGATCTTCCGCTGCATGAATCGGACGGCCAATCACCAGCATCGAACTTCCCAGTTTCACAGCTTCGCCCGGTGACATTACCCTTCTCTGGTCGGAATTTGGGTCATCCTTCCCCCCCGGACGAATTCCAGGTGTCACGATTAGAAAATCATCACCGCACGCGTTCCGTACGATTTTCACCTCGCCACCACTGGCCACCACCCCATCGCACCCGGAATCCCTGGCGATTTCAGCTAACCTTTTCACATGCCCGGCGACCGAGTACATCACTCCAAGGTCGCGGATATCCGTCTGATCGAGGCTTGTCAAAAGTGTTACTCCCAGGAGCAGCGGCTTACGGTTGTCATCCGACTCATCCACCGATTTCCTGCAAGCCTCAATCATCCGGCGGCCGCCTCCGACATGCAGCGTGACCATGTCGAACCCGTATGGAATCAGGTTGCCAAGAGATGAAGCCACCGTCGTTGGAATATCATGGAGTTTGAGATCCAGTAAAATTTTATACCCGCCATCGTTTGCGTGATGGAGAATTCCCGGGCCTTCCGAGAGTATGCTCCTGAGCCCGATTTTGACCCATTTCGCCTTTCCTTTGAGTATGTCAAGCATTGGGAGGTTCTCTGAAAATGGCGACCTGTCAAGGGCTACGATGATTCGTTCCGATGCGGGGATTTTATCTGTCATTTTCTTTTAACCCGATATTAATCACCAGGCATCAGGGGTATCAAATATTCATCAGTTTTTTGCATTTCTTCGACATATGCCAGGCTTGCCCAGATAAAACCTCTCGAAAGCGGCGTCCCCTTTGGCTCCCTCGACCAGTCAAGTAACTCATCCTTATGATCGTCCCACCACTCATAAGCCTCGTCCACGTCTCCGGTACACAGTGGAACCATTATCGCGTTCCATTCACGCGCATTATTAACAGCATTGAGAATCCTTGGGACTTCCAGGATCATGCCCGGCCGAAGTTTCTCATCGAGTTCCTTCATTCTCGACAGGATATTTGGTGGCATCTCCCAGCCGAGATCTATTCTCCACTGCGTTTTGAGATGTCCAAACAACGCCGGGTGGATTGCCCCGTATGGAACCCAGTGTTCATCGGACGATTCCGGAGTCTTCGAGAGATACCATTCCGTCCAGTCGGTCTGCCGAACCACACCCTTGTATTCCCATAACCCCCATGCGAATGTGTAGTATGTCTTCAGCTCTCCGGTTTGAGGATTGAATTCCTGTCCCTGGGTACCGGGACCGAAACCGAGAATAACTATCCAGAACGTGAGCCAGAATACCAGCTTCTCGAACCGACCCTCTTTTCGTTTCGATATAAGCCCGAGGTATTCGACCGGGATCTTTTCCAGCTCTTCCTTCTCGTTCTTGTCGTCGTAATACGGACGGTCCTCGAATACCCCCGGTTCATTTACATTCTTCTCATTGTCCCGATTTATACCCATGTAATAATATTGTACTTCTCACAGACATTGTTTCAACAGATTCATCCATGTTTTTTATCAAATCCTCCCATATTGAGTTATCCACAGATCTTCATTTTTGGATTTCAGTTACCCCTCTTATCCAAACG